>CAXNGL010000333.1:0-3651 GCA_964201515.1 Burkholderiales bacterium | reverse complement strand
CTCGCCGCGAAATCCCCCAAATCGTCTCGATTCAGTGTTTTTTCGCGCACTTGAACAAGGCGCAATCCGCCTGCAAGACGCGCCTCGAGTCGATCCAGAAACCGCTCCACGCCCAAAGCGCCCGCCTGCGTAATCGCGTATTCGTGCGGTAGCTGCAAGGCTTTCAGCACGGGACCGTTCGCGGGCAGGACTGGCGTGACACCCACCGCGCCCGCGTCCTCCCAACTGAACAACTGGTGCTCCATCGGACGCAACTCACCACGCCAAGTCAGGACACGAAAGAAGTTCAGGTTTACGGTCGCGTGCGGATAAACGAAACGCCTTTTAATCCACGGATAGGCGCGCTCGACAATTACCCCGAGCTCCTCCCGGATTTCCCGTACCAGCGCCTCCAGGTCGGATTCACCGGGCTCAATCTTCCCACCGGGGAATTCCCAGTAGCCCGAATACACCTTGTTTCGGGGACGCTGCGCGAGGAGCACTTTGCCGTCCCGCCGAACCAGCACGGCGACGGCCACTTCCACCGGTTGAGCCACGTCGCCTTTCCCCGAATCTTATTTTCTTGGCCGCGGGCTCGAGGTTTTTTTCCTCACCGGCGATTTCGACTTGCGGCCGGCCCAATCGCGTGCGAACTGCCACGCCACGCGGCCTGAACGGGAGCCTCGCAGCAAAGCCCATTGCAACGCTTCTTCCCGCTGCCCACTCACCAAGCCGCCATCGTGCCCGAACTCCTTGAGCCAATACGCCACGATATCCAGATAGGCATCCTGATCGAAGGGATAGAACGAAACCCAGAGTCCAAAACGCTCGGAGAGCGAAATCTTCTCCTCCACAGTCTCACCAGGATGAATTTCGTCCCCCAGGTACTTGGTCTCGAGGTTTTCCTGCATGTACTCCGGCATGAGATGGCGGCGATTCGACGTCGCGTAGATCAGCACGTTCTCAGGAGGTGCGGCGACGGAACCGTCAAGTATCGCCTTGAGCGCCTTGTAGGCAGTCTCGGAGCTGTCGAACGACAGGTCGTCGCAGAAAATAATGAAGCGTTCGCCGCGACCGTCAATCAGGTCTGCAATATCGGGCAAATCGACCAGGTCCGCCTTGTCAACTTCGATCAAGCGCAGGCCGCGACTGGAGTACTTGTTCAGGCACGCCTTGATCAGCGAGCTCTTGCCAGTCCCGCGCGCACCAGTCAGCAACACATTATTCGCCGGTCGTCCCTCCACGAATTGGCGTGTATTCGCATCCACCAGCGCCTTCTGTCGATCGATATCGCGCAGATCCGAAAGCCGGATTCCGTGCGGATGCCTTACCGGCTGGAGGTATCCGCGACCGCTTTCCTTGCGCCATCGAAATGCCACCCCAGCCTGCCAGTCAGGCTTGACGGCCGGCGCTGGCAGGATGTTCTCCAGCCTGTCCATCAACAGTTCAACACGACGCAGGATTCTGCCAATGTCATTCATCGCAATTCATCCACATCAAGAGCGAGAGGCAACCTCGCAAGCGGCTTGCTCGCGCTGCGCACCGTCACGTCAGGTTCGATACTCGGCGTTGATCTTCACGTAATCGTAGGAGTAGTCGCATGTCCAGACAGTGGTCTGCACAGCACCTCGGCCGAGGTCAACCCTCACCGCGATTTCCGGCTGTTTCATCTCGCGCGAACCATCTTCCTCGCGGTAGGACTCCGCCCTGCCACCCTGGTGAATGACTCTGACGTTCCCGAGGTGTATGTCGATACGGGAGGTGTCGAGCCCGCGTATCCCGGCATTGCCCACCGCCATGATCAATCGTCCCAGGTTCGGGTCGGAGGCAAAGAACGCGGTTTTCACCAGCGGCGAGTTGGCAATCGACCGCGCAACGGCAAGCGCTTCGTCCAGCGACGCGGCACCTGCTGCCGTTACCGTGATGAACTTGGTCGCACCCTCACCGTCACGTGCAATCGCTTGCGCGAGCAGAACCGCAACATCGCTGATTGCCGAACGCAATTCAGAATACCCGGACTCGCCGGGCGAGGTGATATCGGGACCGCCGGCCGCACCTGTGGCCGCAAGGATGAAGGAGTCATTGGTTGAGGTATCGCCATCGACGGTCACCCGATTGAACGACACGTCGGCCACCTCTCGTACCATCCGGCTCAGGGCGGTCCCTGAGACGGGCGCATCTGTCGCCATAAATGCGAGCATGGTCGCCATGTTGGGCTGGAGCATCCCGACACCCTTCGCCATTCCCGTCACGCAAATGCGCCTGCCATCTATCGTCACGCTGCGCGAATACGCCTTTGACACGGTGTCCGTCGTCATGATTGCCGCCGCCGCGTCGGCCCAGTTCGACTCGCCCAGACTGGCGACGCAACGAGGCAACGCGGCCTCGATGCGATCAACCGGGAGGTGCTCCAGAATGACTCCCGTGGAAAATGGCAGCACCTCCGCTGGCTTGCATCCCAGCGCCGCGGCGACTGCGTCGCATGTCCTGCGCGAGGCCGTCAATCCGGCCTCGCCTGTGCCGCAGTTGGCATTGCCAGCATTGACGATCAGGGCGCGAATGGCACCGGATCTCGCCAGCGTTTCGCGACACACCTCGACAGGCGCTGCCGCAAAGCTATTTTGCGTGAATACGCCCGCTACCCGCGTTCCCGGCGACAGCGTCATCAGCATCAGGTCGCGCCGACCGGATTTTCGAATGCCGGCCTCGGCAAATCCCAGCTTGACGCCACGGATATCAAGCAAGGATTTCGGGTCCGGAGGACTCAGGTTGACTGCCATGCATGCCCCTGACTCATGAATTGAAATCCCAAGGATCGGCCATCACAGACCGCCGGCAATGAAAAGACATCCGCGTACCGTTCTGGCAGTCGGCCTCAGGCCAGCCTGCCGTGGCAGTGCTTGTATTTTTTCCCGGAGCCGCAGGGACACCCGTCGTTACGGCCAATCTTTCCCATGTGCCGCTGAATGGGTTGGGGGCGCGGCGGCGGCTCATCCGCAGCCTTGCCAAGCGCCTCGTCATACGAAGCATGCTGGTATTGCACATTTTCAGCGACCGGCGTGTGCTCCTTCTCGACTTCTTCAACTTCTTCGCGGCTGCGTATCTGCACCGACATCAACGTGCGCGTGACTTCGAGTTTTACGCTCCCCAGCATTGCGCCGAACATCTCGAACGCCTCGCGCTTGTACTCCTGCTTCGGATTCTTTTGGGCGTAACCGCGCAGGTGAATGCCCTGGCGCAGGTGGTCCAGCGCGCCAAGGTGCTCGCGCCAGTGCGTATCGAGGGTCGTCAGCAGCACGTAGCGCTGGTACTGCGACAGCGCATCTGCGGGGGCCTCTGCTATCTTGACCTCATAGGCTGAGGTTGCTTCCTTCAAGGTGCGCGTAAGCAGCGCCTCATCGTCCAAAGACGGCTCATCAGCGAGCCATTTTGCGATGGGAACGTGGAGCAACATTTCCTGGGCCAGTACAGCCTCCAGGCCCGCAATGTCCCACTGTTCTTCGACGCTCTCCGGAGGAACGTGGGCCCTGAAAAAATCGGTAACGACGCCTTCGCGCAACGCAGCGGTCCGCTCCGAGATTTCCTCGCCCTGCAGAATCGAATTGCGCAAGTCGTAGATGTGCTGTCGCTGGTCGTTGGAAACGTTGTCGTACTCAAGCAGCTGCTTGCGAA
>CAXNGL010000332.1:0-3689 GCA_964201515.1 Burkholderiales bacterium | reverse complement strand
TCGCCATCTCGCAAATCCCCCGGCGGGCCTGTGGCCCGTCCGCCCCCTTTGACAAGGGGGAAGCGTGGCGGCGGCTTTGACAAGGGGGGAGAGTGCCGGCGGTTCTGCGTGCGGCTGAACATTGTGGCTAATCAGGACAGTGGTTTATCTCGCTTCGGGCGTAGAGGCCCAATCGGGTAAGGGCCGGCTTCTAACCGGCCCTCCCCACACCGCCCGGCATGCGGGTTCGCACCCGGCGGTTCACGAACAGGAAGTATCCTTAGCACTCAGGCGTATCCGTGCGCCTTCATCGACAGCGCACGAGCACTGATCAAGCCTTGTTCTTTCAGCCTTAGGTTTTTTCGTCAGCCATGACCGCAAACAATACCGACACTGTTTGGCACCACGCCACCGTCACGCGCTCCAGGCGCGAACAGTTGCTTGGGCATCATTCCGGCGTGCTGTGGTTCACCGGCCTTCCCGGCGCGGGAAAGTCCACGCTGGCCCATGCGGTTGAAGAAGCGCTGCATCGGCTGGGGTGCAACACCTTGGTGCTGGATGGCGACAATGTGCGTCACGGACTGTGTTCGGACCTTGGGTTCTCTCTGGCAGATCGTAGCGAGAACATTCGTCGGGTGGGAGAGGTGACCAAACTTTTCACGGAGGCGGGGGTCATCGTGATGACGGCCTTTATCTCACCCCTGAGCGCCGACCGCGCCCGGGCCAGAGGGCTGTTTGCGCATGGCGACTTTTTCGAGATTTATTGTGACGCCTCGCTGGCTGTGTGCGAGCACCGCAACGTCAAAGGGCACTACCGCCGAGCCCGGGCCGGTGAGGTGAAGGAGTTCACCGGAATTTCCTCGCCCTACGAGGTCCCACAGAACCCGGAACTCACCGTTAAGACCGGGGAACTCCGGTTGCAGGACTGTGTGACGCAGGTGTTGGCGTTCCTGCGGCAACGAAGCGTGGTGCGGGGGGCATTTCTCCCGTGAATTTACGTCAAGAAGCACGGACTGAAAGCATTAGCCTGACTTGCTTGATCCTTTAACAAAACCTCAGGCGTGCTGTTAACGGGATCCGTTGGCGATCCTAAGCGTCAGCCGACACCAGCCACGACCGCACCGCGAACCGCACCAGCCCCGGTACATCGTGGATGTCCAGTCGCTCCATCAATTGCGCGCGATGCGTTTCAACGGTCTTCACGGACACACCCAGCCTGAACGCAATGGCCTTGGTACCGAGCCCCTCGGCGATGAGCTTCAGCACTTCGCGCTGGCGCAGAGTCAGCGGGTCCAGAGGGCCCGTGCCCGTCTGCTGCAGATAACCATCGACCACGCGTTTGGACACCGCCGGGCTGAGATAGACCTGCCCCTGCAAGGCGGCGCGGATGGCGAGTTCGAGCTCCTTGGTGGCGGCGGCCTTGATCAGGTAGCCGCAGGCCCCGGCCGTCAGCGCCTGATGGACGAATTCAGATTCGGTGTGCACTGACAGCACAACGACCTTGATGTACGGATAGTTCCGTTTCAGTTGTGATGCCAGTTCGATGCCGTTGATTCCGCCCATGGATATGTCGGTCACCACCACATCCGGGCGACTGTCGGCTACTCTTTCAAGGGCTTCAGCGCCACTGGCGGCTTCACCAACCACCTGGATATCCGGCATGGCATCGATCAAGGCGCGCAGGCCCGCGCGTACCAGATTGTGATCGTCCACCAGCAGTACGCGCGCGTGACTCATGACAGCGCAGCGCAACCGTTGTGCATCAGTGTGCTGACAGCCGCGCTGACGTTCCACCTGCCCTGCAGCGCATCGGAGAAATTCTCGAGTTCCAACAACTGAAACGGCCCTCCCGGCTGTTTGCGGCTGTCGGGTGACGAGAATTCCGTGGGCATGATGGCTCACCCGATCAACGGCAGGCGCAAGGCTATAGGAGCCACTTCATCTTGGATGTCGGGAGTTCTGGACAGGAGCGTCCGCACTCAGGCGCAATCGATGCGCGCGTCAGCCGCTGGTGCCTGGACGATACTCCGGGACCCGTTGCGTCAGTTGCATGCGCACCGCATCGTCGTCGGGTGAAGGCGTTTGATCCAGCCATTCAAGGATCGCGCCGATGCCCTGTTGGGGAAGCCCTTCGCCCGCGCGGGCAATCCGGAGCTTCGGGTGCGGCGTGGGAAGCGTGTGCTCATCATCGGCAAGCAGTTCTTCATAGAGCTTTTCGCCGGGGCGCAGGCCGGTGAACTCGATGCGGATGTCCTGCTCTGTCAATCCCGAGAGGCGAATCAGGTCACGGGCGAGGTCGACAATCTTCACCGGTTCACCCATGTCGAGCACGAAGATTTCACCGCCGTGGCCCATCAGGCTTGCCTGCAGCACAAGCTGTGCTGCTTCCGGAATCGACATGAAAAACCGCGTGATCTCCGGGTGGGTCACGGTAACCGGCCCGCCGCGCGCAATCTGCTCGCGAAATTTCGGGATGACGCTGCCATTGCTGTCGAGCACATTGCCGAACCTCACGGTAATGAACGCCGTACTACCGCTTCGCCCGAGCGCCTGGCAGACGACTTCGGACAGCCGCTTGCTTGCGCCCATCACGTTGGTCGGGTTTACCGCTTTGTCGGTGGATACCAGTATGAATTTCGCGGTGCCGTGCCGCTGCGCAGCAGAAGCCACGCGATATGTACCAAGGACGTTGTTTTGCACCGCCTCCCAGGCATTGCCGGTCTCCATCAGCGGCACGTGCTTGTAGGCCGCGGCATGAAAGACCACGTGCGGACGGTAACGCGAAAAAACGGAATCGACGCGCTCGGGGTTGCGCACATCGCCGATCAGGCAGACCACGGGAAGCTTCGTATACTTTTGGCTGAACTCCTGTTCCAGGGAATACAAAGCAAACTCGCTAAGCTCGAAGAAGATCAACAAGCCCGGCTCAAAGCGTGCAATCTGGCGCGAGAGTTCCGACCCGATGGACCCCCCGGCACCCGTTACCAGCACCGTCTTTCCGGTGATCAAGCCGTGCAGGCCGGCGTTGTCCAGCACCACCTGTTCGCGACCCAGCAGATCCTCGATCCCCACCTTTCGAATCTGCGAGATCGAGACGCGCTGGCTCAGGATGTCGTCGAGGGCAGGAATGGTCAACACAACGAGCCCGCATCGGGTCGCCAGCTCCACGGCATATCGACGCTCAATCGCGGTTGCTGCCGGCATGGCGACGATGGCGTGCCCGACGTTGTAGCGCTGCCGCCACTCGTCAACGCTGGACAAGGGCCCGAGCACGCGCACACCATTGAGCAACATGTTCCGCTTGGTCGAGTCATCGTCGAGCAGCCCGACGACGCGCCACTCGGTGCTGCGGAACAACTCCTTCACCAGCGACGCCGACGCTTCGCCGGCACCGAGAATGAGCACTGGATGTCCCGTCCAGCGCAGCTCGCCGTAGAGCCGGCGTTCGTTCCATGCGCGATAGGCAAACCGGCTGCCACCCATGAACAGCACTAACAGCGGGGGATGCAGGATGATCACGGAGCGCGGGATCAGCGGAATGCCGAATACCACAATGATGGCGGTCGCCGCGAGCGCACATACTGCGACCGCTTGCAGTATGCGCTGCAGGTCGTTCAACGATGCGTAACGCCACAACCCGCGATAAAGGCCGAAATACCAGAAGCCGACGCAGTACAACGGGACAAGCCAGAGCAATGCTCCGAACGCCG
>CAXNGL010000331.1:0-3693 GCA_964201515.1 Burkholderiales bacterium | reverse complement strand
CGCGAATCCCATGGCGATTTCATAGGCCACGATCTGCGCCGCCGAGCGCATGGCGCCAAGGAAGGCGTACTTCGAGTTGGATGCCCAGCCGGCAATGATCACGCCGTATACGCCCATGGAGGTCATGGCCATGAGGTAGAGCAGGCCGGCATTGACATCGGCCAAAACGACCTCGGGCGCAAACGGAATCACCGCCCAGGCGGCCAGCGCGGGCCCCAGCGCCAGCACCGGTGCGAGCAGGAACAGGAACTTGTTCGAGTTGGCAGGAATGATCAGTTCCTTCACCAGCGCCTTCAGCCCATCGGCGATGGGCTGGAACAGTCCCAGCGGCCCCACGCGGTTGGGTCCGAGGCGGATCTGGATCCAGCCGATGAACTTGCGCTCCCACAGCGTCAGGTAGGCCACTGCTCCCAACAGCGGCAGGACGATGCACATGATGAGCACCACGGTCTTGATCGCAGTGAACGCATAGGCGCCCAACTGCGACCCAAGGCCCGAGACCAGCAGTCCCTGGAAGGATTCAAGCAACTCGCTCACGCCCGCTCCAGCGTCAACTCGCCGAACATGGCACCCAGCGCCACCGTGGTTGCATGCGCAGCGGCGATGCGCACCACGCCGTCGGGAAGCCGGTCGTCGATCGCCGCATCCAGCACGATTTCACCGGACTGGCGCACACGCACCTTGTCGCCCGCCGAAACACCCAGCCTGTGCGCCACCTCGGCACACATGCGCGCCTGTGGCGGCCGCGCGTCGCGCGTCATCTGCAGCGACTCTGCCCGGCGCACGATCGGATCACTGAAGTAGATCGGCACATCGGCGACGCGCTGCAATGCAGCGGTCTGCATGCCGCCCAACGACACGGCGACGCCATTGAGCCGGTTGTCGAGACGCCCGGTCCAATCTGCCTGCGCGCCCAATTCGGCGCGAACGGCCTCAGATGATTCCTGGTCGAAACCCGGAAGCTCGAGCAGGTTGCCGAGCACGCGCAGGATCTTCCATCCCGGTCGCGACTGCCCCGCCGCGCGCACCACGGCGTTGACCGCCTGAACGCGCCCTTCGCAATTCACGTAGGTGCCCGACGATTCGGTATACGGCGCCAGCGGCAGCAATACATCGGCATAGTCGGTGGCGCTGCCCGCGTAGCTCGAAATGGCCACCACGAACCCGGCCTCGTGCATGGCATGCAACGCCTGCGCGGAATCGGCGCAGTCCAGTTCCGGCTCCACGCCCAGCAGCACATAGGCGGCGCGCGGAGATGACAGCATGCCCGACGCATGCATGCCACCGGCACCCGGGAGGCAATTGGCGATGTGCGCGCCCACCGAATTGGCCGCCTGTCCAAGCACGCCGAAGCGCGCACCCAGCAGTTCCGACAATAGCTGGGCCAGCGCCTGCAGTTGTGCCGCACGCGGATGCTGTTCAGCGAAATTGCCGAGGAATATCCCCGCCGATTTGCCGGAGCAAAGGCTGGCCGCTATCTTGCGGGCGTCGCCCCGGACTTCAAGCGCAGCCACCCCGGAGGGCACTGGCTGCTCCTTCTTTTCGGCAACCGCCTTGACCACTTGCCCCAGCACCTCGGGCAGCGCGTTGGGCGGGACGATGGCCTTGTTCTCCACCGTCATCAGCAGGTCGTCATCCGCGGAATGGATGATGTTCAACTGCTGGAAACGCTTGCCGGCAATGCGAAAGCGCGCCGCAAGCACTGGATGATCCTTGCGCAGGAATGAGCCGATGACAAGCACCCGGTCGAGCCCCGCAATTTCCGCTACTGGCGTTCCCAGCCACGGCGCACCGGCGCGCTTTCCGTCGGCCGAAAAATCGGACTGGCGCAGGCGACAGTCGACATTCTCGCTGCCCATGGCACGGGTCAGCTTTTGCGCCAGGTGCATTTCCTCCAGCGTGGCCCCTGCACTCACCAAGGTACCGATGGCCGCGGCGCCGTGGGCGGCCTTGATCTCGCCCAGGCGGGTGGCGACGAGCGCCAGCGCGCTTTGCCAGTCGGCCTCGCGCCACTTGCCGCCTTCCTTGATCATCGGCGTGGTCAGCCGTTCCTTGGAGTTCAGTGCCTCATAGGAAAAGCGGTCACGATCCGAGATCCAGCATTCGTTCACCGCCTCGTTCTCCAGCGGCACCACGCGCAGCACACGATCCTGCTTGGTCTGCGCGATCAGGTTGGCGCCGAGGCTGTCGTGCGGGGATACGGTCTTGCGCCGGTTCAGTTCCCAGGTGCGCGCGCTATAGCGGAACGGCTTTGAGGTCAGCGCGCCCACCGGGCAGATGTCGATCATGTTGCCGGACAGCTCGGAGTCCACCGACTTGCCGACGAAAGAAACGATCTCGGCGTGCTCGCCGCGCCCGATCATGCCCAGCTCCATGACGCCGGCCACTTCCTGGCCGAAGCGCACGCAGCGGGTGCAGTGGATGCATCGGCTCATTTCCTCGGCCGACACCAGCGGCCCGAGGTTCTTGTGGAACACCACCCGCTTGGCCTCGGTGTAGCGCGACGCGCTGCCACCATAACCGACCGCAAGGTCCTGCAACTGGCACTCGCCGCCCTGATCGCAGATCGGGCAGTCGAGCGGATGATTGATCAACAGGAATTCCATCACCCCGTTCTGTGCCTTCTTGGCCGCATCGGATTGCGTCCACACCTTCATGCCATCCGTCACCGGCGTAGCGCAGGCAGGCATGGGCTTGGGCGCCTTTTCCACCTGCACCAGGCACATGCGGCAATTGGCGGCGATGGAGAGTTTCTTGTGATAACAGAAGTGCGGCACGTAGATGCCGAGACGATTGGCCGCCTCCATGACCGTGGACCCGTGCGGGACTTCCAGGGCCTGGCCGTCGACTTCGACTTTCAACAGGGCCATGGTTCAGGCCGCCTTTTCAAGATGGGCCACGTGCGCACCGGCACGGCCCCATTTCGGTTCACTGTCAGGCCCTGAGACAAGGCAGCGCTTTTGTTCGATGTGGTATTCGAATTCGGAGCGGAAATGCTTTAGGAAACTCTTGACCGGCAGCGCCGCCGCGTCTCCCAGCGCGCAGATGGTGCGGCCGGCAATGTTGTCGGCCACATTGTCGAGCAGCGCCAGGTCCTCTGGCCTGCCCTGCCCGTTCTCGATGCGATGAACCACACGATACAGCCAGCCGGTGCCCTCGCGGCACGGCGTGCACTGTCCGCAGGATTCCTCGAAATAGAAGTACGACAGGCGCTCCAGCGCCCGTACCATGCAGGTCCGCTCGTCCATGACGATGACCGCCCCGGAACCGAGCATCGAGCCGGCCTTGGCAATGGAGTCGTAGTCCATGTCGGTGGCCATGATGATCTCGGCCGGCAGCACCGGCATCGAAGAACCGCCCGGGATCACGGCTTTCAGCTTGTGTCCGTTCTTCATGCCGCCCGCCATCTCCAGCAGTTTTGCAAACGGCGTCCCGAGCTTGACTTCGTAATTGCCCGGGCGATTCACGTGCCCGGATACCGAGAACACCTTGGTGCCGCCGTTGTTGGGCTTGCCCAGCGCCAGGAAGGCGTCCGCGCCGTTGCGGATGATCCAGGGCACCTGCGCGAAAGTTTCGGTGTTGTTGATAGTGGTGGGCTTGCCATACAGGCCGAAACTCGCGGGGAACGGCGGCTTGAAGCGCGGCTGCCCTTTTTTGCCCTCGAGGGACTCCAGCAGCGCGGTTTCTTCACCG
>CAXNGL010000330.1:0-3701 GCA_964201515.1 Burkholderiales bacterium | reverse complement strand
GCGCCGCTGCCCTGGCACAGACTTAGTGGCAAATACTGCTTGGGCATGCCTGACGGGCGCGCAGCGCCTGCGCCAAAGCGTTCGCCGCTGCCTGCAGCGGGTATCAGGCCAAACAGTGAACTCACGTGGGTATGTGCCCGTAAAGGTGCGAAATCGGCGCCCGTCCGAAGCGCATCTGTCTGTAAGTCCACCGGAAAAACAGTCGGGAGGCGGCGGGTGCGTCGGTATAATTATAGCCGTCCCCGCGTCGCGACCGGCCGTGTCGAGCCCAATGCCAGCATCACCGCATGGGCTTCACATTGGCATGCCAGGCTGATCGCGGGTTTTGCTGTTTGTGCTGCCTGTTTGTGCTGCCTGCTTGTGCTGCCTGCTTGTGCCGCCTGTTTATACCGCCTGTTTGTGCTGCCCACTTTTACCCATTGTTGAAACTTGCCATCGTGAACGCACCGGACATCATCACCGAGGAAAACCCACAGGCGCGGCCTGGCGCTGTATTGCCTGGATCGAGCGATGCCCTCGCCGTTGTGCGCCTCGCCCGCATGACCCGGCCCAATGCCGCCGCGACCCCGCTCATGGTGATCTGCGCCCACCCCGCCGACGCGCAGCGCCTGCAGGAAGAAACCGCGTGGTTCGATCCGGCGCTGCGGGTGACACTGTTTCCCGACTGGGAAACCCTGCCCTACGATGGATTCTCGCCCCACCATGACCTGATTTCCGAGCGACTGGCGACGCTGCACCGCATCCAGCAACGCGATTTCGACGTGCTGATCGTGCCGGCCACCACGGCGCTGACGCGCGTGGCGCCGCCGTCGTTCCTGGCCGCCTACACGTTCTTTCTCAAGCAGCGCGACAAGCTGTCCATCGACCGCCTGCGCGCGCAGCTCACGCTGGGCGGATATTCCCATGTGTCGCAAGTGGTGGCGCCAGGCGAGTACTGCGTGCGCGGCGGCCTGGTGGACCTTTTCCCCATGGGCAGCGCCCTGCCCTACCGCATCGAGCTCCTCGATGACGACATCGAGTCCATCCGCACCTTCGATGTGGACACGCAGCGCACGGTCTACAAGGTCAACGTGATCAAGCTGCTTCCAGCGCGCGAGTTCCCGCTCGACGAGGCTTCGCGCACGCAATTTCGCGCGCGCTTTCGCGAAGCCTTCGATGGCGACCCCTCCAAGAGCAACGTGTACAAGGATGTCTCCAACGGCGTCACCCCGGCCGGGATCGAATACTTCCTGCCGCTGTTCTTCGACGAAGTGGCGACATTGTTCGACTATCTGCCGCAGGGCACGCGCCTGGCGCTGCATGGCGACATCCACGCCGAGATCACCGAGTTCTGGCGCGACACACAGTCGCGCTACAAGCTGTTGTCGGGAGACCGGACCCGTCCGGTATTGCCGCCCGACCGGCTTTATCTGTCGGCCGAAAACTTCTTCATCGACGCACACCGATTCGAGCGCACCGCGCTGGATGGCAGCCTGCTGCGCGCGCTGTCGCTGCCCGAAGTAGCTGTCGAGCGCCGTGCAGCCGACCCCTTGCATCGCTTGAAGGGCTTCATTGCCAGGCAGCGCGCCCTGGGCGAAACGCAGCTCAACGTGGCGCCCGAATCGCGCACTGTTGCGGCGCGTCGCGTCCTGCTGTTGGCTGAGAGCGCCGGCCGCCGCGAAACCCTGTCGCAGTACCTGGCGCAATACAACCTCGGTGCATCGATGTGCGAAAGTTTCACCGCGTTCATGGCGGCGCCGGATGCGGTGATGCTGAGCGCAGGGCCGCTGCTCAACGGCTTCATCGCCATCGACGAATCCTTTGTCGTCATCACTGAATCCGAACTCTATGCCGGCACAGCCCGCACAAAAGCGGCACGTGAACGATCTCGCCAGACCTCCATCGAGGGCATGCTCAAGGACCTCTCGGAGCTGCGCGTCGGCGACCCGGTGGTGCACCAGTTGCACGGCGTGGGCCGTTACCAGGGCCTGGTCAATCTCGATTTCGGCGAAGGGGAAGGGGAATTCCTCCTCATCACCTACGCCGGCGAGGACAAGCTCTACGTGCCGGTCGCACAGCTGTCGCAAATCGCCCGCTACACCGGCGGGCCGCCGGAGACCGCGCCCATCCACCGGCTGGGCGGCGATGCCTGGGACAAGGCCAAGCGCAAGGCGGCCAAACAGGTTCGTGATACGGCCGCCGAATTGCTCAACCTCTATGCGCAGCGCGCCGCGCGCCAGGGTCGCCAGTTCAGCCTCAACCAGCACGACTACGAAGCCTTTGCCGAGGGTTTCGGATTCGAGGAAACGCCCGACCAGGCCGGCGCCATCACGGCGGTGATCGGCGACATGACTGCCGGCCGCCCCATGGACCGGCTGGTGTGCGGCGACGTGGGCTTCGGCAAGACCGAAGTCGCCTTGCGCGCAGCCTTCGTTGCGGTGTCGGATGGCATGCAGGTGGCGGTATTGACGCCGACCACGCTGCTGGCCGAACAGCATTTCCAGACCTTTTCGGATCGCTTTGCCGATTGGCCGATCAAGATCGCGGAGCTGTCGCGCTTTCGCACCGGCAAGGAAACCACGGCCGTCGTGGAGCAACTGGCCACGGGCGGTGTGGACATCGTCATCGGCACCCACAAGCTACTGCAGAAAGACGTCAAATTCAAGCGCCTGGGCCTGGTGATCGTCGACGAGGAGCACCGCTTCGGCGTGCGCCAGAAGGAAGCGCTGAAAGCCCTGCGTGCCGAAGTCGACGTGCTCACGCTGACCGCCACGCCGATACCGCGCACGCTGGCCATGTCGCTGGAAGGCCTGCGCGACCTGTCGGTGATCGCCACGGCGCCACAACGGCGCCTCGCCATCAAGACCTTCGTGCAGCCCTATGCGCCCGGCGTGGTGCGGGAAGCCGTGCTGCGCGAACTGAAACGCGGCGGCCAGACCTACTTCCTGCACAACGATGTCGAGACCATCCAGAACATGCGCGAGCGGCTGGAGAAGCTGCTGCCCGAGGCGCGCATCAGCGTGGCCCACGGCCAGATGCCGGACAGCCAGCTGGAACGCGTCATGCACGACTTCGTGCAGCAACGCTCCAACCTGCTGCTGTGCTCGACCATCATCGAGACCGGCCTCGACATCCCCACTGCCAACACCATCATCATGCATCGTGCCGACAAGTTCGGCCTGGCACAACTGCACCAGTTGCGCGGGCGCGTGGGTCGCTCGCACCATCAGGCCTATGCCTATCTCCTCACCCCGGACCAGGAAGCGCTGTCGACGAATGCCAAGAAGCGACTCGAAGCCATCCAGATGATGGAGGAACTGGGATCGGGGTTCTTCCTCGCCATGCACGACCTCGAAATCCGCGGCGCCGGCGAAGTGCTGGGCGATTCGCAATCGGGTGAAATGCAGGCCGTGGGCTTCAACCTCTATACGGACATGCTCAATCATGCCGTGCGCTCGCTCAAGGCCGGCCGCGAGCCCGATCTGTCGCAGCCGTTCGAGACCATCACCGAAATCAACCTGCATGCGCCGGCGCTGCTGCCGCCCGACTACTGCCACGACGTGCACGAACGGCTGGTTCTCTACAAGCGCTTTGCCAACTGCGAGACCACCGAGCAGCTCGATCTTATGCTGGAAGAACTGGTGGACCGTTTCGGCCGCCTGCCCGAGCCCGCCGGCACGCTGATCGAAAGCCATCGGCTGCGCATCCTCGGCAAGCCGCTG
>CAXNGL010000329.1:0-3709 GCA_964201515.1 Burkholderiales bacterium | reverse complement strand
CATCGACCGCATGGCCGCCTACACGAACCTGGGCCATCCGGTGTCGGAGGCCATCGCGCCCGCGATGGACGTCTCCGTTTTCCTCACCTCGATCATGGCCGAGGGACTGCTCGAATCCTTTCCGAAACTCAAGCTGGTGCTCGCTCATTCCGGCGCGAGCTGGCTGCCGATCGTGCTGGAGAAAGCCGAGACCTACATGTGGCTGGCACACCAGGAGCGTCCGGTGAGCCTGGAGCCCGAAGAGGTGTTCTTCAACCGCCAGACGCTGGTCAATTTTTCCACGGGCGAGAGCGCCGTGCGGCGCATGCCCGAGGATTTCGCCAGCGTGGCCGGCTGGGGTTCGCACTATCCCAACCAGGACGCCAGCAGCGCGACGGACGCCATCGAGGACCTGGAGCGCGGCGGCGTGTCCGGCCAATTCATCGCGCAGCTGATGGGTGGCAATGCGATGAAGGTGTTCGGTCTGTCGGGCCGGACTGGCAAGTAGTCGGTCCGCGCATGCCGATCGCCGGCGCTTACCGGGCCGTTGTCCTGGTCGGGAAAACCATCACGTTCGCGACGCACTGATGGATCTCGCGGAAATACGCAGCTTTGTCAGCGCGGCGCACCGCTTGAGCTGCACGCAGGCGGCGCGCGAACTCGACATTTCGCAATCGACGATCACCCGGCACATCCAGCACATCGAAGCGGAGCTGGGGTGCCGCCTGATCGAGCGCGAGCGTCGCCTGATCACGCTGACGCGCGCAGGCGACCGCTTTCTGCTGTGGGCCGAGGGCGTGCTCGAGCGCTATCAGCGCATGCGCCATGACCTGAAGCAGCGCAGTTTCGGATTGTCACGCGGGACCATCGCCGTCGCGTCGTCCATCGCGCCCTACGAATTCGTCGTGCCAAGGCTGGTGCATTCCTTTCTCGCCGTGCACCACGAGGCGAGTGTCGAGACGGCGGTGTGCCCGTCGGCCGACCTGTTCGTGCGCCTCCTGGAGGGAAAGAGCGGCATCGGTTTCACCGGCACGAAGCCCGATCATCGTTTTTCACATGAAGTCATCGCCCTCGATGAGATCGTCCTCGCGGTGCCGCATGACCATTCGCTCGCCTCCAGGCCGGAAGTGGACCTGCGGGAGCTCGGCGCTTTCACCTTCCTCACGCGCGAGTTGGGCTCGGGCACGCGGAACTCCTACGAAGATGCGCTGCGTCGCGCGCGCATGAAGCAACCCCGGTTCAAGTCGAGCACGGTGATGGACAGCACCGAGTCGCTGGTAACCGCGGTGCAGGACGGCTACGGCGTGGGCCTGGTCAGCCTTCTGGCGATCCAGGCGCGTGCTCCCATGGGCATTCGCACCGTGCGTTTTCGCAACCTGAAGACGACGGTGTCGTTCTACATGGTGCATTCCCGGAAATACAAGCCGGATGCGCTTACCAACGATTTCGTCGAATGGGTGCGGGAAAACCGCAGCGTGGCCGCCGGATCGCTGGCCGAGCTCAAGCGCGCCAAGAAGAAGCCGCCATCGAACGCGTTCGAAGGATTCGTGCATCGCCGTGGCGCCGTTGCAACGGACAAACCGAAACCCGGGCAATAGGGTAGCCTTTAGCTACGGGTGGCGATGCGGCGGACGTCAACATCGGACGTCGACATGGGACGTTGACATCGGGCGCCGACAAGTGAAGTCGGCAGATGACCAGGGAGATCGGCCATGCACTTTGTCCTTGTTGAAACGCATCCGGTCGCGCTGCTGGTGAAAGCGCGACGGCTCGCGGGCTCATTGGCCGCGATGGCAATTTTCTGCATCAGCAGCGCATTCGCGCAGACCTATCCCAGCAAGCCGATCACCGTCGTGTGGCCCTCGGTGGCGGGGAGCAGCACCGACACCATCCTGAGGGCACTCGGCGCCGAAGTCGGCAAGCGGCTAGGCCAGACGGTGATCATCGAGAATCGCGCGGGCGCCAACGGCACGCTGGGCCTCTCGGCGATGCTGAAGGGCAAGCCTGACGGCTACGTGCTCAACATTGCGCCGCATGCGGTGCTGATCCAGTTGCCGCTGGTCGATCCGAATTTCAGGATCGAAGTCGAGAAGGACTTCGTGCCCATCGTCTTCCTGCTCGAATTTCCGCTCGTGATCGCCGCCAACCCCGGGGTCGCGTTTCGTGACGTGAAAGGTCTCATCGGCTACGCCAAGGCCAATCCGGGCAAGCTCAACTTCGCGGTCCAGCAGGGCACGGTGAGCCATTACTTTGCGGAACTGTTCCGGCAGACTGCCGGCATCGAGCTGACGCTGGTGCCCTACAAGAGCTCGGCTGCGTCCCTGCCGGACCTCGTCGGTGGCCAGATCGATCTCGCCATCTCGAACGTGACCGTGAAGCCCATGGTCGATGCGGGGAAACTCATCGCCATCGCCGTGTCGAGCAAGGAGCGCTGGGCGCCGTTTCCCAACCTTCCCACGTTGATGGAGTCCGGCCTGCCGATGCTGGACACCTCCTGGTACATCCTCGTATCCGGCGCCGGCACGCCGCGGGATATCACCGAGCGCTTGCGGCTGGCATTCTCCGAATCGCTTAAGCTGCCAACGATCGAAAAAATGTTCGCCGATGCCGGCCTCATCGGCCACCCGAACATGTCGCCACAGGAAATCACCGAACGCCTGCGCGCCGAGCGTAGGATCTGGGAACCCGTCATTCACAAAGCAGGCATCAAGCTGCAGTAGTCCCTTGGGAGGCATCGTGGCTGCATTGAACGGCAAGGTCGCCATCGTCACCGGGGCGAGCGGCGGTATCGGCAGGGGCATCGCGCTGAAGCTGGCCGAAGAGGGCGCGACCGTCATCGTCAATGGGCGTACGCGGGCCGCGGGCGAGGCGGTGGCGCAGTCGATCATCGAGGGCGGGGGCAGGGCCGCTTACATTGGCGGTGACATCCTCTCCGGCGAGGCAATGCAGGCGCTGGCGCAGGAGACGATCAAGCGTTTCGGCCAGATCGACATCCTCGTAGCCAGTGCCGGGGGGCAGGTTGCGGGACACGCATCCGACGCATCGAGGCTCGACCCGGAGGCACGGCTGTTTCGCAATCTCGATCCGGCCGGCGTGGCCGAGCGCGTGTCGGCGGCTACGCTTGGCAAGGTGAACCCGGCGCGGGCCGTGGTCAATCACATGGTCGGGCGCGGCGCCGGCAACATCCTCTTCATCACCTCCGAGGGAGGGCGCGTGCCGACCAAGGGGCAGACGGTGGCTTCGCTTTGCGCGGGTGGCCTCATCATGATGGCCAAGGTGCTGGCCAAGGAACTTGCGGCATCCAAGATCCGCGTCAACACCATTGCCGTCACGCTGGTGGAGGACACGCCCTCGTGGGACCTGTTCATGAGCGGCGATACCGATCGCCGCAGCATGTACGCGAAGATCCAGAAAAAAGCGCCGTTGGGACTGGCCAAGCCTGGCGACATCGCGGAATTGGCGGCATTTCTCGTGTCGGACAAGGCAGCCTACATCACGGGTGCCACCGTCAGCCCCACCGGGGGGCTCACCTACTCGTAGTCCAACTGTCCGGCGGGTAAAAGCGATCGGGGCGAATGCCCGGATCTAATCGACGATTCGTCGCGCCCCGTCGTAGCGCTTGTGCCAATAGGCAAGCTTCATGTTCTCGGTGCGCACCACGGCGCCGGGCTTCGGGGCATGGATGAAGCGGTCATCGCCAAGGTAGATGCCCACATGCGAGTAGGGGCGG
>CAXNGL010000328.1:0-3729 GCA_964201515.1 Burkholderiales bacterium | reverse complement strand
CCACGATCCAGATCGAGCGCGGCTCCAGGGCCCACCCCTGCAAACTGGCCCCTGACGAAGTGGTGTAGTGGGATCGCGCCGCCTGCTACGCAGGCTCGGCGGCGCTGCTTGAAGCGGGATCGCGCCGCACGCCGTTACAGCCCGTACTTGCCGCGGCTGCGCGGAGGTACCAGTGAACGTGCTTTTGCCAGCAGGACACCGGCAGCACGAGAAAGCGCCCGAACGGATCCTGTGACCACCGTTTTAGCGCCGGTCGCCAGTGCGCGAAACTCGGCGGCGGTCAGGAACAGCGGCGGCATCTCGGGGGGATTGTCGACGCGGTACCCGACATTGGGCAGACCCTCCACGCTCAGCCCGGCATTGCGCAACAGCTCGATGTCGCGATGCACGGTCGGTTTGGACACCCCGAGACGATCGGCAATTTCTTCCGCCGTCATGGTGCCACCGGCTGCCAGCGTGAAATACAATTGCATGAGACGATCTGCAGCCATGGCGACTCCTCAATGTTGAAGTATTGGATATTGTCATATCCGATAGCCGCTGTCCAGCATTCGGACTACGGTATGATGATTGTTATCAATCGATGCACATTTTTCAGGACCTGCTAAGGCGCCCTTTACCCGCGCCCCCGGCCGCACGAAGCCAAATACACTCCGTGAACTCCACTCCCACGCGCTGCCCATGGTGCCTTGGCTCCGAGGCCTATATCCGCTATCACGACGAGGAGTGGGGCGTGCCGGTGCATGACGACAGGGTGCTTTTTGAATTCCTGACACTGGAGGGCGCGCAGGCGGGCCTGTCCTGGTCCACGATCCTTGCCAAGCGCGCCAACTACGGTCGTGCCTTTTGCAAATTCGATCCACGCCGAGTTGCACGTTTCACCGCGAGACACATAGAGCGCCTGATGAAGGATGCCGGCATCGTGCGCAACCGCCTCAAGATTGAATCGACGATCGCCAATGCCAAGGCTTTCATCGCGGTGCAGTCCGAATTCGGATCCTTTGACGCATACGTGTGGCAATTCGTCGATGGGAAGCCCCAGACGAGTCGTCGCCGCAGCATGCGCGATGTCCCGGCAAAGACAACCGCTTCGGAGACCTTGAGCAAGGACCTGAAGCGGCGCGGCTTCCGCTTTGTCGGCCCCACCATTTGTTACGCCTTCATGCAAGCCGTCGGGCTGGTCAACGACCACCTGCTGACCTGCCACCGCCGAGCGCCATCGGATGCGCAAAACGCATCGCGAAGGACGCCGCCAGGGATGCGTTAAAGCACGCAATGCCCGCCCGCGCCTGGCCCCGCGCCAGAGATCGATCGCTCCGCGACCCGGTCCCGGACATCAATGCCCCTTGAATCAAGGTGGCATTCTGCTATCCTTTCGCTGCACGGTCAGGTTGGCGCCGGCCACCCACTTTCAGGAGCACTCCGCATGCCTTCGCAAACTGCCTTTCCGAAGACTTGCGGCCTCATCCACGCTCTTGCCATCGCAGCCATGATGCTGCTGGCGAGCCCGGCTGCCGCACAGTCGAACAACGGCAACAGCGAGGCCGGCACCGTCCTGCTGGTTGCCGCCCCCAACCTGGTTGATGCGCCCTACTATCACACGGTCATCATCGCAACGCCCGTGGATGGAGACCGTCACATCGGCCTCATCGTGAATCGACCGACCCGTCGCACGCTGTCGAGCCTGTTCCCTGAGCACTCCCCATCCAAGGCGGTGGTCGAGCCGGTGTTCTTCGGCGGGCCCATGTCACGCTCAGCCGTGTTCGCGTTGGCCAAGGGTGCCGCATCCAATGGCACGGGCAGCCTGAAGATCATGCCGGACCTGAGCCTTGCCATCAACGTCAACGTCGTCGACAAGCTGATCGAAGATTCTCCCAACGACGCTCGCTACTACGTGGGCAATATCGTATGGCGGCCCGGTGAGCTTTACCAGGAAATCCGGCGCGGCGTGTGGCATGTCATGAACGCCGATCCGGGCGTGGTATTCAGCAAGGATCCGGAACACCTGTGGGAAGAACTCTCGAAGATGGCGCGCGGCACCATGGTTGATGCGCGCGAGCACCTGCAGAACATTCCGCAACTGCACTAGAGCCGCGCCAGGCCGACGACCTTTGCCGGCCATGCAGCCGGCCACGTCGACACCCTTCGTTCAGGCGGCTTTTTCCGCCGCCTCGCTGGCCCGCTTTTCGAAGCGGAACTGCCCCGACCTGCAATCCACGCCAATGGTGTCGCCTGCCGCAAAGCGCCCTTCCAGGATCTGCTTGGACAACGGGTTCTCGATCGCCTGCTGGATGGCCCGTTTCAGCGGCCGCGCTCCGTAGACGGGGTCGAACCCGGCCTGCGCCAATTCGGCCAACGCGCCCGCCGAGACAGTCATCTTCATTTCCAGCTTGGCGAGGCGTACCTCGAGGTAGCGCAACTGGATCTTGGCGATATTGCCGATATGCTTCTCGTCAAGCGCATGGAACACCACGATCTCGTCGATGCGATTGACGAACTCCGGCCGGAACTGTGTCTTCACCTCGGCCATGACGGCGAGCTTGATCACGCCATAGTCCTTGCCCGACATGCCCTGTATGAGCTGCGAGCCGAGGTTCGAGGTCATGACGATGACGGTGTTCTTGAAATCCACCGTGCGTCCGTGCCCGTCGGTCATGCGGCCGTCGTCGAGCACCTGCAGCAGCACGTTGAACACATCCGGGTGCGCCTTTTCCACTTCATCGAGCAGGATCACCGAATACGGCTTGCGGCGCACCGCCTCGGTCAGGTGCCCGCCCTCTTCATAGCCCACATAGCCGGGCGGCGCCCCGATCAGGCGCGCCACCGAATGCTTTTCCATGAACTCGGACATGTCGATGCGAATGAGGTGCTCTTGCGAGTCGAACAGGAACCCCGCCAGCGCCTTGCACAACTCGGTCTTGCCCACGCCCGTGGGCCCGAGAAAGAGGAAGGACCCATAGGGCTTGTTCTCGTCGGACAGTCCGGCGCGGGAGCGCCGGATGGCATCGGACACCAGCCGCACGGCCTCGTCCTGGCCCACCACGCGCTCATGCAGGCGGTCTTCCATCTTCAGCAGCTTGTCGCGTTCACCCTGCATCATTTTGGAGACCGGGATGCCGGTGGCGCGCGAGACCACCTCGGCAATTTCCTCCGCGCCCACCTGGGTGCGCAATAGCCTCGGCTTTTCCCCGGCCACCGGCACCCGCTCGGATTTCTTCAATTGCGCCTCGAGCTGCGGCACCTTGCCGTATTGCAGCTCCGACATGCGCTGCCAGTCGCCCTTCCTTTTGGCGGCATCCATTTCCAGCTTCAGCTTCTCGAGCTCTTCCTTGATGTGCTGCGAGCCCTGCACATCGGATTTCTCGGACTTCCAGATTTCCTCGAGATCCGCGTACTCGCGTCCGAGCTTGTCGATCTCGGTCTCGATCAGCGCCAGGCGCTTTTGCGACGCCTCGTCCTTTTCCTTCTTCATGGCCTCGCGCTCGATCTTGAGCTGGATCAGGCGCCGGTCGAGCTTGTCCATGACTTCGGGCTTGGAATCGATCTCCATCTTGATGCGTGCCGCCGCCTCGTCGATCAAGTCTATCGCCTTGTCCGGGAGGAAGCGGTCGGTGATGTAACGATGCGACAGTTCCGCCGCGGCCACGATGGCCGGGTCGGTAATGTCGACACCGTGGTGGACCTCGTATTTTTCCTGCAGGCCGCGCAGGATCGCGATGGTCGACTCGA
>CAXNGL010000327.1:0-3730 GCA_964201515.1 Burkholderiales bacterium | reverse complement strand
ATGAGCGCCTGCATCGAATCGCCGACGCAGGGGGGGGCTTCGGCGGGCGCCAGACCGGCGCCCTGGCGGATCAGCAGCACCGCCGCCTGATTGAGCGACAGGCCGCGCGCCTTCGCCACCTCGCGGATGCGCCGCGCCAGCGCCTGGTCGAAACCGCGTACGGTCATTTGATTCATGGATGCCTCACTGGTGAGTCACGATGCGTAATTGTAGGCTGGGGCCGGGCGCCGGTCAACGTGCCTTGGCGTGCCTTGGCGTTCCTTGGCGTGCCTTGGCGTGCCTTGGCGCGCCTTGGCGAAATCTGGCAGTGTCACAACGATTGACGATAAACAGGGTCCATGGGCCGTCGGTGGAGGTGATGTTCAGGTCAGCGGCGCAGTGCGTCGGCAGCAACGCCATCGGCGTCATGCTCACCGGCGTTGCGTGCACAGGCCGAGGAGGCCGGTGTGCGCGAACTGATCTTCAAGGCCGATGAGGTGGACGTGTTCTGCGCGGCGGTGCAGAGGTTGCTGATACGGGGCGATTCGGAACCGACCGAAAAATGAATTCTGCAAGCTCTGATGTAGCCGAGCATGAGGGGATGTACCCTTCAATCCACAATCGGTTCTTACTGCATGCCCTCGATTTGATGGTATGTGCGCAGAGCATTGCTGACAAACAGGTCCTGGATCGGGGCCACGTCCGCAAGCAAAGCCGGACTCCCGCTGAGCACAACCTGGGTCGATGACTCGATCAGCCGCTTGGTGCGCTTGAGCAGGTCCTTCAGCGTGGAAGGATCCTGCAGGTCCAGGTTCATCGATCGCGCAAGACTGACGACCTTGGGGTCGCGCAACGCCTTGGTCAGCACTGTCGGACCCGCAAAATAGTCTTGCGCGGAGATTGCCGCCTTCATGCCTAGTTGCCCGGTGCGAGCATCTGCAGCATCAACGCGATGATCAATGCCTGCGCCAGTTCGCCGAAGCTGGACTGGGTTTGGCTGTTGTCGCCGGAGAGCAGGGCCTGCGCGGCATCGGAGATTGCCACTTTTGTGCCTGCGGGCAGGTTCGACGTATTGACTGCATCGATGAGCTGTCCCGTGGAAGTGGAAGATCCCAGCAAGGACGCCAGCCCGCCGGGCGCAGCCGCGCCAGCTTGGGAGGCTGCACCGAGCCCGGCCAGTGACCCGTAGTTGATTCCCTGGATTGCGCCAATCGATCCTAATGCCATGCCATTTACCTCGAACTGAGTTGGTGATGCGGTTGTGTCGCGGGGTTGCGTTTGGGAGTCGAACCAACAAGCGCAACGCCAAAACGAAGCGCCATCCCTAGGTGTTCTTCCGATTGAATTATAGGTGATCTTCCTATGCGAAGTAAACGGGAAATTGCAGGTATCACTTTGATCTTAATAGGAAATACAGGATATTTCTGGCACGGTTCTTTCGCGATTTTCTGTATCGCGTTGATTCTCGGTTTCATTTGCTGCAAGGGGGGGGGCTCTATGCACAATGCATAAACAATAGTCGATCGGCGTGCATTGAGCACGCCAAGCTCAAGGATTCCGCGAACGCTGCCGAAACGCAGTGAGCGAAGCCACAGGCATGCCATGGAGTATCAGCCTTGATCCTCTTGTGTACAAAACCCATACTGACCTGAGCAGATAGAATCCATCTTCAAATAGGGCAAAGGTTGTCATGAGTCAGGCTGCTGCGAGTGCCAATGTGAATGCCAACGCGGGTCGCATCTTCTGGGGGCTCGTTCTTTCGGCGGTGGGCGTGATGATCATCACCATGGGCATCCGGCTGTCACTCGGGCTGTGGGTGTCGCCGGTCAATACGTCCACCGGCCTTGGCATCGTCACGGTGAGCTTTGCGCTCGCCATCGGGCAATTCGTGTGGGGCGCGTCACAGCCGCTGTTTGGCATGCTCGCCGACAAGATCAGCGCATTCTGGGTGCTGGTGGTCGGTGGGGTGATGCTCGCACTGGGCCTCGCCATCACGCCCTTCATGGAGACCGGCGTGGGGCTGTCCATCGGCCTCGGGGTGCTGGTTGCCGCCGGTGCCGGTGCGGGCAGCTTCTCCATCCTGCTCGCTGCCGCCGCGCAGCGCCTGCCGCCGGAGAAGCGCGCGCTGGGCTCCGGCATCATCAATGCCGGCGGTTCGCTCGGGCAGTTCCTGTTTGCGCCGCTGTCGCAAGCGCTGATTTCCGGCTTCGGCTGGATGGCCGCCATGTGGACCATGGCCGTGGCCGCACTGGCCACCATCCCGTTGGCGCTGCCCATGCGCGAGAAGAAGGGCGTGGCCGAAGCGCGCGCCGCGGCCAACGCCGGCGGCATCACGCTGGGCGAGCAAATGAAGATCGCCTTTCGCGACCGCAGCTATATCTGCCTGCACCTCGGGTTCTTCACCTGCGGATTTCACATCGCCTTCCTCGTCACCCATCTTCCGGGTGAGGTGGACCTGTGCGGCCTGCCGGCCTCGGTGTCGGCCACGGCGCTGGCGGTGATCGGCGCCTTCAACATCGCCGGCAGTATCTGGATCGGCTGGGCGGCGCAGCGCCACAAGATGAAGTGGTTGCTGTTCTGGCTGTATGCCGTCCGTGCCGTGGCCATCTTCGGTTACCTGCTGGCGCCGAAGACGCCGATGACGTTCTATGTGCTCGCTGCGGTGCTCGGCTTGACGTGGCTCGCCACCGTGCCACCCACAGCCGGCCTGGTGGGCAAGCTGTTCGGCGTGCGCTACCTCGCAACGCTGTTCGGCATGACGCTCTTTAGCCACCAGATCGGCGGCTTCTTCGGCGCCTGGCTGGGCGGAGAGGCCATGGCAGCCAACGGGAGCTACCAGTGGATGTTCATCGCTGACATCGCCTTGTCGGCGGCAGCGGCGCTGGTCAACCTGCCGATACGGGAAGAGGCGCCGCAGATGGCGGGGGCGGCGGCGTAATCCGGGACGCCAAGGACTGGTGGATGTGATCGCGTCGGGCGATGGCTTATCAGTAATGGAAGCGCAGCTGGGCAAGCATCAGTGCATCACACTCGATGCGATACACCATGCGATGCTCATCGGTGATCCGGCGTGACCAGAAGCCTGAAAGGGCGTGCTTCAACGGTTCGGGTTTGCCAATACCTGCGAAGGGTTCGCGCTGTGTCTCGCGTATCAGCTTGTTGATTCTCTCGACCAGGCGTTTGTCGTGCTTTTGCCAGTATTGGTAGTCTTCCCATGCTTCGTCGGCGAAGATCAGCCTCACTTCACCAACTTTCGCGCGACGCCTTTGCCGGTGTTCAGTTGTGTCGCGGCGGCGAGAAGGCGCTTGGCGTTGGCGGGGGTGCGCAAGAGGTGGGCGGTTTCCTCCAGTGCCTTGTAGTCTTCGAGCGAAAGCATCACGACGGATTGTGCTCCGTTGCGGGTAATGATCAGGGGTTCGTGGTCTTCGCAAACGCGATCCATGGCGCTGGCGAGGTTGGCACGAACGGTGGTGTAGGTAATGGCATCCATGGCAGGCCTCCAGATATGTACGTGTTACTGTACATTTTGCGCCGCAGCTTGTCCAGTCCGAGTCCGACAGTCCGAGTCCGACAGTCCGAGTCCGCCGGGTTTCTGACCCTGGTAGAAAGGATGCACAAGCGTCCCGAGGGTCGGAGCAAGTTTTTAACGGACGCAATGCGCTGGGCGTGCGAGCGGTCGTCGGCAGTCCGAAGGGAGTGTTTTCAATGGGAGCCAAATCGATGTTCGGCCCAATCATTCTGATTGATCGTC
>CAXNGL010000326.1:0-3775 GCA_964201515.1 Burkholderiales bacterium | reverse complement strand
GGCTTCTTGCTTCGACCAGCCAGCGCCTTGATCTTCTCGCGAGCGCGAGAGAAGCTTTCGTGGGCGTCACGATCGAATGCGCAGGCGGTGATCCAGCTGCTCGTCTACCCCGCCGCCTATCCGACGCATGGTGTGTGGGCGGCGGTGTTCCGGTTGCTGTGGCTGATGGTGCGCGGGCCGGGTGCGGTGTCCATTGACCATGCCTTGGCGGTGCGGCGTAACCGATCGACCGCTGGTTGAACCTGGTTACCGCTCAGCGCGCGGGTGCGCCACAGGCGCCAGCGACCTCTTCAGGGCAACCTGACGCGGCGGCTGGTCGGCGGTTGGCAACCCTCAGCCGCCAGCCGATCATCCTTGCAGGCCTTCCGAAAGCAGACGCCTTGTAGTTGACGTTATAAGGCTGACCGGGGCTTTAGGCCTCGTCGTCGACGTGTTCGAATCTGACGACTGGGTAGCTCCTGCGCTGTGGTCCGCACACAAACGAATGCCCTAGATGCAGGATGTGATCTGCTCCGCCTGGAGCGCCGCAGATGCCACCATCGAAAGAAAAATTGTTAGAAAATCTCATATCGTAATATTTTCTGTGGTCACCGGAAGAAAAATATGGCGTACCGGATCGTTGGGTATGAATTTCTGCGGGACTCCCTGAGCCTATCGGCGTTTGCTCCGGAGGTGACGGCCCGTGCTGGAGGGGTCACCCGAAAGAACACCTTTGGTGACAGCATCCTGGCCGTCTCTGTCCATGTGGCCCCCGCGTCCGACGACCCGCTGTAGCACCTCCTGTTCGCGCTGAAGCACGAGCAGTTGAACCTGCAGATTGCCATCCTGGCGCTCCAGAAGATTCCCGCTGCGGCGGTGGCGCGGGAGTTCATCGCCAAGCCCACGAGCTGGTACGCCAGGCAGGCCTGCTACCTGTGGGAGCTGGCCAACGGGCCAACTTTGACCGGTCTACCGGCCGCCCGCGGGCCCTACGGCGTGTTGTTCTCACCGGACAAGTTCCTGACGGCAGCAAGCACCCGATCGAGCCGGTGGCGCGTCGACTTCAACGGCATCGGGTCCCCTCGGTACTGCATCACCGTGCGGCGCACGCCGGCGATCGACACCCTGGTCAGAAGAAGCATCCTCGACCAGGTGAAGGCGTTCGTGGACGGGATCGATCCGGCGCTACTCGACCGGGCCGTGCGCTGGGCGTACCTGAGCGAGACCGACAACTCCTACGCGATCGAGCGGGAGAGTGCGACCAACGACAAGCGCGAGGCCTTCGCCTCACTGCTGGCGCGCGCCCACGAGGCCGAGCAGTTCACGGAAGACTACCTCGTTGCACTGCAGAACCTGACGATCACCAGTCCGCTGGACAAGGCGTTCGAGTTCAGGTCGAAGCAGAACTGGCTTCGCAAGGATCTGCCGGGCGCGCTGGGCGTGACTTACGTGCCGCCACCGCCCGATCTGAATCTGGAGATCATGGACGAGATCATGAGCTTCGCGAACAACCCGGGCACCGGCGTGGATGCCCTGGTGCGTGGCGCTGTAACGAGCTTCGCCTTCGTTTTCGCACACCCGTTCATGGATGGCAACGGCCGGCTGTCGCGCTTCCTGTTCCACAAGGCAGCCTGCCAGGATCCGCGGCTGGCCAACGGTCTGGTGCTGCCCGTGTCCGTCGCCATGAAGCGCAACGAGGGTGACTACCTGAAGGCCCTGGAATCCTTCTCCAAGAAGACCCGCCGTTTTTGGAAGGTGAACATGATCGACGAATTGGTCAAGGCCGAATTCACCGGCGCGCCAGAGATCTATCGCTACTGGGACGGGACCGAGTGCGTCGAGTTCGGCCTGCGCATGGCACAGGAGGCGCTAGATCGCGATCTCCAGAACGAGAGCGTCTTCCTACAGAGATTCGATCAGGCCTACCGCGCGGTGAACGATGCGGTGGACATGAACAATGACGATCTGGTGCTCATGATCCGCCGCGTCCTGCAGAACAATGGCGTGCTGTCGAACAACCGACGCAAGCAGCTGATCGGCAAGGGCCATCCGACGGCAATCATCGACAAGGCGATGGCGGTGCTGACGGAATGCTTGGCCGATGACGACGAAGCGAGCCCGGCGCCAGTTGCGCGCGGTTGATGCCTGCAACGATGTGGCATCTGTCGACCCCTTGGTTCAAATTTGCCAGGCATTTTTCGGTCAAAGGTCGATCGAACTCGGGAATGCAGTTTGCCTCGCACTCGGTGGGCTGAGTAGCCCACGTGCAGCGCGGGCTCTTGCGGCCCACCCCACCGGTGACCACTAGGCGCTTGCTTCGGAGGCACGGTCGGCGTGACGAGATGCCTGACAGCTACCTGTCGCCACTGGCTGCTGATGGCCGGGTCAAGCCGAAGACAGGCCCAGTCTCGTCGCCGGAAACCTGCCGTTCAGCTGCTCGCCGAGGCCACGACTGGGCGCACGCGGCGACCGACCGGTAGTGGCCGGCACCGTGAGTTGCCGACCGAGCCAGTACGCTGCCGATCAGCCCGTAGGCGATGGCGTAGGGGTTGCCCCAGGGCCGTATAGCCCGCAACCGTGTTGCCGCTCTGCGCCGCCGCCCAGCCTTGCTGCTCGACCTGCGCGGCGCTGTCGACCAATTCAGGCTTGACCGTCGTCGTCGCCCCTTGCTTGAAATAGAACTCGCCGACGATGCTGCCCTCTGATGCCGACAGCCGTGCTCATTGCACGGCCAGCACTGAGATATGTCCGGCCTCGTGAGCGACCACATGCGGTCTGATCATGATCTCGACATCCTGATTCAGCACGGTTAGGAACTCCATCAGCTTTTCGACCGAGAACTGGTCGAGCCGGTAGTTCTTGAGGGCCGAGACCTTTGGCTGCGGAATGCTCAGCAGCGGTGCGATTTCCCGCTGCTTGAGCTTGCGGCCCTTGAGTAAATCGTTGACGACCAGTGCCAGGCGGGTCTTGATTTGCCGCTCAGAGGCGTCGCTGTAGCCAAGGTCGCGGAAGACGTTGGTGGAGCCGTGGGTGATCGTGGTCATGTTGATCGTGTCCTTTCATAGTCTTGCTGGGCTCGCTTGAGCCGTTCGGCAACGAGGCTGACATCTTCCTGCGGTGTCTTGATGCCCGTCTTCGACTTCTTTTGGAAGGCGTGCAGCACATAGACCACGTCGGCAAAGCGCACCGTGTAGACGGCGCGGAAGGTATCGCCGCGATGGTCCTCAAGGATCTCGAATACGCCGCCGCCCTCCCCTTTCCAGGGCGGCGGCGTGCGGATGCTTGCCGCCTAGTTGCGCCAGGCCGAGCGCATAGCCCATGTCGTCCTGCACCTCGGTGGGAAACGCCTGGTAGTCCTTCTTGGACGAGCCAACCCAGTGCAGTGGCTTTTCTCGCGAGGTGCTGTACGGAATTCGGACCCTGTCCGATATATATCAAGACAGGTATATTTAGTCAAGTCCTATCTTTCGGCATCCCCGCCGGCTTTGCCTGCGGTCGGGTGCTGGGAGTCCTTGAAACGACTGGGCGCCCCAAGCCTCCTTCATGCCCTGCGGGCATCGCCGCTGGCCGTCGGGTGTCTCGGCCAGCCGGTAGCGCCGCCTGATGCGAACAACCAAGGCAAGCCAGCGGCGGCGGCGTGCCGTGAGGTGCAACCTCGGCCTGGGCACCAGCGCAGCCAGCCGCTGCATGAACTCCAGCGGCGACATGACCAGATGCGTGGTGCCGGCGCGCCAGGCAGTCTTGAGTTTGGGCACCACCTGACTGGCGGCGTTAGTCTGTACGCGTTCGTTTGCCA
>CAXNGL010000325.1:0-3831 GCA_964201515.1 Burkholderiales bacterium | reverse complement strand
CTCGCGCACATCGGCCGCCTGCACCGTCAAACGCTGGCGAAAACGCCCGTCGCTCGACACCGCAGCAAGCACGCCGCGCCCGTTGATTTCGCTGGCATACAGGATCATGCGCCCGTTCGGCGCAAAGCTGGGGGATTCGTCGCGCTGCGTATCGGTCAACACCTGCACCTGGCCGCTGGCGATGTCCATGGCGGCCAGCTGGAAGCGGCCGCTGTTGCGCGTGATGTAGACCAGCGTCTTGCCGTCCGGGCTGAGGCGCGGCGACACGTTGTAGTCGCCCTGGAAGGTAACGCGCGCGGCGTCACCACCCGCTGCCGGCATGCGATACACCTGCGGGCTGCCGCCACGATCGGAGGTGAAATAGATCACCTGTCCATCCGGCGAATAGAAGGGTTCGGTATCGATGGCGGTCGAAGTCGACAGCCGGCGCGGCGCGCCGCTGCCGTCCGGATTGATGGCGTAGATCTGCGAACCGCCGGCGCGTGACAGCACAACGGCCAGCTGTTTGCCGTCGGGCGACCATTTCGGCGCCGAATTCGACCCCTTGTAATTGGCCACCGGAATCTGCTTGCCACCGAGCAGGTCCTGCACGTAGATCACCGGTTTCTTCAGCTGGAAGGACACATAGGCGAGCCGCGTGCCGTCCGGCGACCAGGATGGCGACAGGATCGGTTCAGGCGACGCCAACACCGTCTGCGCGTTCTGCCCGTCCCAATCGGCCACCTTCAGCTCGAAACGCCCCTGCTGCTTGACCACATAGGCAATGCGCGTCGATGAGACACCGCGTTCCCCGGTCAGTTTTTCATAGATGAAGTCGGCAATCTTGTGGGCGGTCAGGCGCATTTGAGCGGCGGTGAGCGTGTAGGCCACACCACCCAGTTGCGTCTGCTTGTTGACGTCGAGCAGGCGAAAGCGCGCCTCGAAGCGCCCGTCGGGCAGGCGGTTGACGCTGCCGATCACAATGGCATCGGCCGAGCGACTGCGCCAGTCGGCATAATTGATCTGCGACGGCTCGGTGGGCAGCGGCGTCACCCCGCCCGCGTAGAGCGTGCGAAAGCGCCCGGTGCGCAGCAGGTCGGCCTCGACGATGTCAGAAATGCTTCCCGGAACGCCACCTTCACCGGCAAACTGCAGGACGGCGATCGGAATCTGATTCGCCCCCCCACCCGTGATCTCGATGGTGAGTTGGGCGCCAGCGCCATGGGCGAAAAAGAACAGCCCGAACAGCAGGTATTGCAGCATTGCAATGACGCGGTTCATGTTCCTCACATTGCCACGTGGGCCGCATTGTATGGTGCCGGCATTATACCGGCATCACGCCAGCCAACCGCGCTAGAGTTACTGACAGTGCGAGGGAATACATCCCCCCTCGCGCGCCCCCTATGTCGGCGGTTGTAAAATTCATTTTGCAACCAGCTCCTAAACATTTCGTTACAGATCTGTGTGCCAGCACACCGACAACTACCCGACAATTACTCTTGTGGGCGGAACTTCAACTCGAGCTGGCGCTGGAATTGCGACGGATTTTCCGGCCGCGGCAGCGGCGAGGATTTGAGAATCGCCCGCTCGACCGCATCGTCGAAGGCGCGGTACCCCGAAGACTTGCGCAATGTTGCCGACAGCACCTCGCCGGTCGGTAACTGGGTGACATCGAATATGGCTTCGGGGTTCCCGCTGATGTCCGAGGGCACCACAATATTCCCCTTGATCTTCAGCCTGATGCGGTTGGCGTACCCCGGGTCGATGACCGTGGCGGCGGCCGGTGGTGGTGGCCGCGGAGTTGCGGTTGCGGTTGCGGTCGGTGGCGCCTTCTGGCGCTCCTGTGCCAGTGCCTGCGTTTCGCGGGCCAGTTGCTCCTGCATGCGCGAGCGCGCGTCGATCTGCAATTTCGGCTCCTCTTTGCGAATCGGTTTCTTTTCCTTCTCGATCGCAATATCCGGCTTGCGCACAGGCGCTGCAGCCTTGGGGGCGGGCGGGGGCGGCGTTTCGACCTTCGGAACCGGCTTCGGCTCCACCTTCGGCGCAGGCGCCGGTTCAACCACCGGTGCAGGCTCATTCACCGCAGGCTGCGTCCACAACTCCACCACCACGGCATCAGGCGCCTTCACCGACCAGCGCAATCCGAAGAAGAGGAAGCCGAACAGGATGACGTGCACCAGCACCGCCAGCACCGCTGCGGGCTTCTGCCCCGGCTCAGGCCGGACCGAAAAACCTCCGGACAGTGCGGCCGTGTTCATCAGCGTGGCCTGACCATCAGCCCGACGCGCTTCACGTTGGCGCGCTGCAGTTCATCCATGACCTTCATGACTGCCTCGTAGCGCACGTCCTTGTCGGCGGAAATGACCACCGGCTGGTCGGCATTGCCGGCCTGGCGCATTTTCAGCACGGCGACCAACTCCGCGTTGGTCACGCGCCGCTCGTCGCTGCCAGCCTTGGAGCGGTCGCGCAGCAGCAACGTGGCATCGGCACGAATGACCACTTCCAGCGGCGCCACCGGCGGCTGCGCCGACTTGCCCACGCTGGGCAGGTCCACCACGCCCGGATTGACCAGCGGCGCGGTCACCATGAAGATCACCAGCAACACCAGCATGACGTCGATGTAGGGCACGACGTTAATCTGGTTCATGAGCTTGCGCTGACGCATGGCAGATCGCCCCTAACGCGCCTGCGCCTGGCGCTGCAGGATGTTGGAGAACTCCTCCATGAAGCTCTCGAAGCGCACGGCAATGCGATCGACATCGTGCGAGAAGCGGTTGTAGGCGACCACCGCGGGAATCGCGGCAAAGAGGCCGATGGCCGTAGCGACCAGCGCCTCGGCGATGCCCGGCGCCACCGCGGCCAGCGTGGCCTGCTGCATGGTCGACAGGCCACGGAAGGCGTGCATGATGCCCCACACGGTGCCCAGCAGGCCCACATAAGGGCTTACCGACCCGACCGAAGCGAGGAAGGCCAAGTGCGCTTCGAGACTGTCCATTTCACGCTGGTAGGTTGCGCGCATGGCGCGGCGCGCGCCGTCCACCATGGCGCCGGGCTCGGTGCCCTTCTGCAGCTTGATCTTGACGAATTCACGGAAGCCCGCCTCGAAGATGCGCTCCAGCGCACCGGTGAGATGCCGGTTGTTGACTGCACTCTGGTGCAATGCCACCAGATCGGTGCCGCTCCAGAAATCGCGCTCGAACTTCTCCGTCTGCGCGCGTGCCCGGCGAATGGCGAAGTGCTTGCGAAAGATCCAGTACCAGGACATGAACGACACCACCAGCAGCAGCACCATGACGAACTGCACAACAGCACTGGCATTCCAGATCAGGGTGAGGATGGAGAGGTCTTGGGTCACGTTCATGGGTTCATGTCCTTCTCCGGCATGCGCACTTCGGGCGCTGCGGCTCGGTGCGACGATTCGAATATCCGGTAGATGCCATCGGGCACCGGGATGGGCCTGTGGGTCTTCGGGTCGGTACAGGCAAGCGTGATCTCCGCCTCGACCAGCACAGCATCGCCACGTTTCACGCGTTGGGTGAATACCAGCCGCGCCCGTGTCGCGCGCGTCACTTCCGCCGTGATCGACAGCATGTCGTTGAGCAGCGCCGGGCGCAGGAACTTCAGGTTCGCCGAATGCACAACAAAGAAGGTCTTGTGCTCATGCAGCAAGGTACTGACATCGAACCCCAGCGACAGCAGCAGTTCGGTGCGCGCGTTCTCCATGAAGCCGAGGAAATTGGAGTGGAACACCACGCCGCCCGCGTCGGTGTGCTGGTAGTAGACACGCTGCGGCCAGGCAAATTCGGCGCTCATGCGGCGGGGTCCTCGAACAGTGCGCCGGATTGCGCCCCC
>CAXNGL010000324.1:0-3838 GCA_964201515.1 Burkholderiales bacterium | reverse complement strand
ATGATTCGATTGACTATTTTTCTCACCTGGGCTGCGGGATCCATGCTGGGGGGTGGGGTTGTGGTGGCCGCTCAGCCCGCTGCCGAAACGGTTCGTCTGGCCTTCATCGATCCCTTGAGCGGGCCGTTCGCCAACGCCGGCGAGTCCAGCCTGCGGCACTTTCGCACTGCCATCGAAGCTCTCAACGAGCGAGGCGTGACTGGGGTGCACAAGGGGCCCGCAGGTGACCTGAAAGGCGCTCCACGGGGTATCTCGGGGGGGGCTGCCGCCTACCGCTTCGAGATCACCGGCTTCGACAACAAGGCGTCGGCGCAGGACTCCCTGGCCCAGCTGCGGCTCGCGATCGACCAAGGCTACCGCATCATCATCCAGGGGCAGAGCTCTGCCGCCGCCCTCGCCTTGTCCGATGCCATCACCAAGCACAACGCGCGCGAACCGTCGCGCCAGGTGCTGTTCCTCAACTATGCGGCGCTGGATCCGGACCTGACCAACAGCCAGTGCTCGTTCTGGCATTTCCGGTTCGACGCCAATTCCGACATGCGCGTCGAGGCGATGGCCAAGGTGCTGGAGAAGGCGCAGGCGGTAAAGGCGGTGTACGTGATCGGCCAGAATTATTCGTTCGGACAGCAGGTGTCTCGCGCGGTGCGTGAAGTTCTGGCACGGCGGCGGCCCGACATCCGCATCGTGGGTGATGAATTGCATCCCCTGGGCCAGGTGAAGGATTTTGCCCCGTATGCGGCGAAGATCCGTGCTTCGGGCGCGGACACGGTGATCACGGGGAATTGGGGTAACGACCTGACCTTGCTGGTGAAGGCGGCGCGCGAGTCGGCACTGGACGTGAATTTCTACACCTTTTATGCAGGATCGCTCGGCGCAGTGACCGCGATCGGCGAAGCCGGTGTTGGACGCGTCAAGCAGGTCACCGAGTGGCATGCCAACGTGCCATCGCGCGAAATCGAGGACTACGCCAGGCGCTACAAGGCGCGCTGGGGGGAAGACTTGTTTTTCTTTCGCGTGCAGACGTTGCTGGGCATGCTCTCCGACGCCTTGGCCAAGGCGCGTTCCGCAGAGCCGGCGAAAATTGCCGCGGCGCTCGAAGGAATGCGCTACCAGACGGCATTGGGGGAGGTGGAGATGCGTGCCTCCGACCACCAGTTGCTGCAGCCCTTGTATGTGTCGACGCTGGTGAAGTCGGCAGCGCGGGGCGGGGACAAGACGCTGCGTTACGACGTGGAGAACACCGGATTGGGATTTCGCACCGACTCACGCGTGGAACCGTTCGTGAGCGCGCAGCCGACGTCCTGCCAGATGCGGCGTCCATCCGAGAACTGACCCCGCGCCGCATTCGCGGCGCTGCATGCTGCGGAGCGGCCTGCGCGCGCGGATAGAATGCCGGGCATGTCGGACACACTACCCCCAGGCGGCACCGGACGTCCTGTCGATTGGCTGGATGTACTGGCAGCACGACGCCGCTTCGCGCGCGCAGCAGGCAGCACTGCGGGCGTGGATCCGCTGGCACGCGAGATCGAACGGCGCATGACTGAACGCCTGGACCTCGTGCGCATCGTCCCCGAGCGAATTCTCGACGCCGGTTGCGGCCTCGGTGGCGCCGCGGCCATGCTCGGCAAGCGTTATCCGCGCGCCAGCATCATCGGCATCGACAGCGCCTGGCAGGTATTGCGGCAGGCGGCGCGGTCCCGCTCCTGGCGCAGCCGGGTGCAGCGGATTGTTTCGGGCAATGCATCACTTGGGATTTGCGGCGACTTCTGCGCCTTGCCCCTGGCGGCAGGAAGCATGTCGATGGCGTGGTCCAATCTCGCGCTGGCCTGGGCGCCCGACCCGCTGCGCGCGTTCGCTGAAATCGGCCGCGTGATTGCATCGGGCGGGCTGCTGATGTTCTCCAGCTACGGTCCGGACACATTGAAGGAACTGCGCGCGGCATTTGCAGCCGTGGATGCAGGCACGCATGTGCATCCTTTCGTCGACATGCACGACCTGGGCGACATGCTGGTTGCCAGCGGGTTCGTCGCGCCAGTGATGGATATGGAAACGATTACGCTGACCTACGAGAACTTCGAGGGACTGGCGCGCGACCTGCGATTGTCCGGGCAGTCCAACATGACGCGTGACCGCTCCAGGGGCTTGCAGGGCCGCAAGCGGTTTTCGGCAATGCGTATCGCCTACGAAACGGCACGCAAGGAAGGTCGCCTGCCTGCAACCATCGAGGTCATTTACGGGCATGCCTGGCGCGGTGAACCGCGCATCGCCAAGGATGGGCGCGCCATCATTCAATTGCAGTTGCACGAGAAGCGCAATTCCACGCGACGCTGATTTGAGAGCGGTTCTCAGCTTGATTTGACTCGGCTTTTTCATGGCCTCGGTTTGCCCCAAGGGTGCTTAGTGTGTTAATTTAGCGCGGCTTTTTTGACCCTTTTCGCTAGGCACATCCCCCTCAGTCAGTGCATTGCCAGAACCCGTCGATACAGACTGCTTGCGGCCGCGGTCCAGGTGGTGGGCGCTTTGCGCAGGCAGGCAGCCCGGGTGCGGGGATTCATTCGATGGCGAGGGGAGTGGTTGCAGCAAGGACATGATGCCTGGCATTCGACACGAGGCCCGGCAGTGGATTGCCGGGCTGGCGAACCAGTTCTGGAAATTGTGAGGATACGATGATGAAAAAAATCGGGGGATTGGCAGGCGCGATGATGCTCTCGCTGTATGCGAGCGCGTCCTGGGCCGCCTGGCAGCTCAACCTGACAACCGGCGTGACCAAGGGGACCCAGGTTACCTATGACCTGCACAACCTGATGATGTGGATCATCCTCGTCATTTTCGTTGGCGTGTTCGGAGTCATGTTTTACTCGGTCTACGCGCACCGCAAATCGGTCGGTCACAAGGCCGAGCAGTTCCATGAGAACACGACGGTCGAATTGATCTGGACCATCGTGCCGTTTTTCATCCTGATTGGCATGGACTTCCCGGCCACCAAGGCCCTGATCGATCTGCGTGACACCTCGAATCCCGACATGACCGTCAAGGTGACCGGATACCAGTGGAAATGGGGCTACGATTACCTCAAGGGTGAGGGCGAAGGCATCAGCTTTGTATCGCAGCTGTCCACCCCCCAGGCGCAGATCTATGGGACGGAGGCCAAGGGCGAGAATTACCTCCGCGAAACCGACAAGCATCTGGTTGTTCCGGTCGGCAAGAAGATACGGGTGTTGACAACGGCCAGCGACGTGATCCATTCCTGGGCTGTACCGGCGTTTGGCGTCAAGCAGGATGCGATTCCCGGCTTCGTGCGCGACACCTGGTTCCGTGCCGAGAAGGAAGGCGTCTATCGGGGCCAATGTTCTGAGCTATGCGGCAAGGACCACGGGTTCATGCCCATCGTGGTCGAAGTTGTTTCCGCGGAGAAGTTCAGCGCCTGGGCGGGTGAGCAGAAGAAGGCCATGGCTGCGGCCGCCGATGACCCGGACAAGAAATGGGAATTGGCTGATCTCAAGGCGCGCGGCGAAAAGGTGTATGCAGCCAACTGTGTTGCCTGCCACCAGGCCAATGGCCAGGGCATCAAGGGCACTTTCCCCGGGCTGGACGGAGGGAAGGTCACGACCGGCCCGGTCAAAGGCCATATCGATCAGGTATTGAATGGCAAGGCCGGCACCGCCATGGCGGCGTTTGGCAAGCAGTTGTCGGATACCGAGATCGCGGCGGTCGTCACTTATGAGCGCAACAGCTGGGGAAACAAGACCGGCACACTTGTGCAGCCCTCGGATGTCAAAGCGGCGCGCAAGTAAGCGCAGTCACTGATACGGATTCAGGAGAACACTATGAGCGCAGT
>CAXNGL010000323.1:0-3852 GCA_964201515.1 Burkholderiales bacterium | reverse complement strand
ACAGGGCGTTTTGCACCTGGCCGAAGGCGGAGGCGATCTGCATCAGCCCGCCCAAGGGCATGGCGCCGGAAAAGTAGCGCGGCGCGGCGACCACGAAGGGGAAGATCACGGCGATCTGTGCGTAGCCCTGGGTGAACCCGGTGAGGCGCTTGGTATAGCGCATCAGTTGCCACCAGTTGCCGCGCACGCGCTCGAAGCGCTCGCGCAGGCCCTCGCGCTCGGGGGTCTCGCCGCGGTAGAGCGCCACACCCTCCGCGTTTTCGCGCAGGCGCACCAGGTTGAAACGGAAGTCGGCTTCGAAGCGCTCCTGCTGGAAGTTGACGCCGATCAGCGGCCGGCCGACGTAGTGGGTGAGGATGCTGCCCACCACCGCATAGATCAACGCCGCCCACACCATGTAGCCGGCGATGCTGACGCCGAGCACCTCCAGCGGCCCGGACACCGACCACAGGATGGCGACGAAGGAGGCCAGCGTCACCACCGAGGAGAGCAGTCCGAGCGACAGCGACAAGGTGCCGTCGGTAAACAGGCGCAGGTCCTCGGCGATGCGCTGGTCGGGGTTGTCGGTGCCGCGCTTGTCCAGTTCCAGCCGGTAATACACCTGGCGCTCCATCCAGTCGTCCAGGTAGCGGTTGGTCAGCCACACGCGCCAGCGCATGGTGAGCATCTGCGTGAGGTAGAGCTTGTAGATGGCGCCGGCCATGAAGAGGACGGCGAGCAGGCCGAAGTAGAGGATCAGGTCCTGGAAATCGGCGTAGTTCTTCTGCTCCAGCGCGTTGTAGAACTCGCGGTTCCAGGTGTTGAACTGCACGTCGAGGTACACCAGGCCCAGCGTCAGTGCGACGATGGCGATGAGCAGGCCCCAGGCGCGGCCGCGCTCCTCGGACTGCCAATAAGGAATAGTGAGCGCCCAGACCTTGGCGAGGAAGTGGCGGGCGTTATCGAGTTTGAGACGGGTCATGGCGGATCCGTTGGTTGAAATTCAGTCGGTATGCTGACCGCGTTGCGCGCGGACACTTTGTCCAGCAGATGCACCCTGGGCGGCTGATGATGCCATGCGCGCGCGACCGGGGGCGCAGGCGCCTGGCGCCGGGCCGGCAGGATCAGGATGGTTCGCCCGCGACAAGGTCGGCCATCGCGCGGGCACTGTCTTGCCCGAGCGAGCGCAGGCCCGCCACTACGCCGGCGCGGTCTTCGCGGGGACGGTTCTGGCTGCTCTTCCACTTGCCCTCGAGCAGGGTAATGTCGATTTCGATGCCCACCAGGCCTCGCATCAGTTTTGCGGTGTAGTCCGCCGGCGCATCCGAGACGGCCCAGGGTTGCGGCAGGGACGCTTCGTGCGTGTTCGTCAATTGTTCCAGATGCGCCTTGAGCCAGTCGGCGTCGTCGATGACGCGCAGGCGCCCTCGCGCATGCACCACGGTGTAGTTCCAGGTCGGCACCACCTCGCCGCTTGCCTGCTTGGTGGCGTACCAGGAAGGAGAAATGTAGGCGTTGGGGCCGTGAAAGATGGCGAGCACGTCGCGGTCGGCCGCATGTTCCCGCCAGGCCGGGTTGGCACGCGGCAGGTGGCCGGAAAGCAGGCCGTGCGGGGCGGGCTCGGGAGAGAGTTGCAAGGGAATGTGGTTGGCGTTGACGCCGTCCAGGCCCAGCGTGATGAGTGTTGCCAGCGGACAGGCACGGATTAACGCGTGCATGACCTCGACGCGGGATTGTTCGAAATGCCTGGGGATATACACGGTGATCTCCTGGTAAGCAGCCCCGACTGCGTGCGGCCGGTTGCAAGCGCAACGATACACCGGGCCGGCATGGGATTGGTCACGGCGGCCGGCGGTGCACGCGAGCGACACGCCGGCCGCCCAGCCCTATGCCATGCCGGACGGATTATCCTGACATGAATTGATATAAGTTCCCGTGACTAGTACGTATAGAAAAAATATACTGACACAGGGATGGGTTATGCCGCGGCGCGTCGGGGGTGACTGGCGCCCTAACAGGTGGTTGAAAAAAAGTCACGCCCCCTTGAACCCCTGACTTCAGGGGCTGTCGAATAATGCTTCCCTGTGCGGCAATTTGGAGAACGCAGTCAGGTATGAGATCGGGAATCGTTTTTCGACAGCCTGCTAACCACCGGGGCCGTCGGTCATGATGAAGCCCATCAGGTCGCCGACGTTGCGTTCCATGTCGTCCATCAGGTCGTAGAGCAGGTAGCGCAGCGCCAGCATGCCCACCAGCTTTTGCTGCTGGTCGAGGACGATGAGGTGGCGGATGTGATGCTTGCGCATCATGGCGGCGGCATCGGCCACGCTGGTCTTGAGGCCGATCGACAGCACCGGGCTGGTCATGATGTCGCGCACGCGGGCGGTGGCCGGGTCGATGCCCCTGGCGACGACGCGCTGCATCACATCGCGTTCGGTGATCACGCCGACGGCCGTGATGCCTTCGGTGACGGCGGCGGCGCCGACCTTGCGTTCGGTCATGGCGCACGCCGCGCTGAACACGGTGTCCTCAGGCGAGACGGTGAGTGGGGGTTTGTTGCCCAGCCGGATCATTCCCATGACGAGCCCTCCTGTGCGTGGCGATAAGCCATGCTACGCCGGACACCGGCGCGGATAAAGAAGTTTTCGCTAGCTGCCAGCCCGGTTGAGCGCCCGACGTGCCGCGTCGATGACGTCGCTGGCGGTGATGCCGAGCGGCCCGTTACCCAGGGCGACGCATTCGTCGGCGGCGGCGCCATGCACCCAGACCGCCAGTTGCATCGCAGCCAGTGGCGCCAGGCCTTGCGCCAGCAAGCTTGCGGCAATCCCCGCGAGTGCGTCGCCCATGCCGGCGCTGGCCATGCCGGAGTTGCCAGACGCGTTGATCCACCAGCGCGTGCCATCGCCTGCGCCGGCGGGTGCGGTGATGATGCTGCCGTTGCCCTTCAACACCACTATGCTACGGTAGCGCGTCGCGATGGCGATGGCCGCTGCGAGGCGGTCGCGCTGCACCTCGGCAGTCGGCACGCCCAGCAAGCGCGCTGCTTCGGCCGGGTGGGGCGTCATCAGCGTGGGTGCGCGGCGAGCGGCGGTGAGTCGGGCGAGCGTCGCGTCGCCGGCGATCAGGCTGAGCGCATCGGCGTCGAGGACCAGCGCGCGCTCGATGGCGACTGCCGAGCGCAGCTCCGACACCGCGGCGCCAGACAGGCCCATGCCGGGACCGGCCAGGATCACGCCGGCTTCGTCCATGGCCGCCGCGGGCCGGCGCAGCATGAGTTCAGGTTGCAGCGGATCCCAGGCCGGGGCACCGTCTGCCGCGAGCAGGCCGAGGAACACCTTTCCCACGCCCGTCCTGATCGCTGCACGAGCAGCAAGAAATGCCGCGCCCAGCATGCCGTCGGCACCGCCGATCACGGCCACATTGCCGGCATTGCCCTTGTGGAAGTTGCGTGCCCGCGGCGCCAGCGCACGGCGCACGCCGGCGTCGAGCAGTTCGCCGGGCGGTGCGATCATCGCGCGCAGGTCGAGCCCGAGCGTGTCGCAATGCAGACTGCCGCAATGGTCGGGGCCGTCCAGCGTGAGCAGGCCGGGCTTGAGCGCGATGAAGGTGATGGTCTCGGCGGCGCGCACGGCGCAGCCCATCACCGCGCCGGTGTCGGCGTGGATGCCGCTGGGGATGTCGAGCGCCAGCACTGGCACGCGCAATGGGTTGATTGGTCCCACGAGTTCCGCCAACCGGCCATCGAGCGGCCGGGTCAGGCCGATGCCGAAGAGCCCGTCCACGACAAGGTCCCAGCGCGAGCCGGCCACCGGCGCGGGAACATCGTCGCGTACGCTGCCACCGGCCGCCAGCCATTTGGCATAGGCCCGCTTC
>CAXNGL010000322.1:0-3870 GCA_964201515.1 Burkholderiales bacterium | reverse complement strand
TGACCTGCCCCCATGAATTAGCTACAGGCCGGAGTAGAGTCCGGGGTTAAATTACCTGAATTTCGTTGCGCCGCAAACTCGGCCGGGGTGAGATAGCCGAGCGCACTATGCGGCCGGCTGTAGTTGTAATCCTTGCGCCACGCGGCGATACGCGCCTTGGCTTCGTGCAACGTTGAGAACCAGTTGTCGTTAAGACACTCGTCGCGGAAGCGGCCATTGAAGCTCTCGATATAAGCGTTTTGCGTGGGCTTGCCGGGCTGTATGAAGGCCAGCTTGACACCATTCCGATACGCCCAGGCGTCGAGCGCCAGACTGGTGAACTCCGGGCCGTTGTCGACTCGGATCACCGGCGGCAAACCGCGTTGCGCTGCCAGCTGGTCCAAGACGCGAGCCACCCGGCTGCCTGACAGCGATGTATCGACTTCGATGGCCACGCTCTCCTTGCTGAAGTCATCCACAATGGCCAGGCAGCGAATCCGCCGGCCATCAGACAGTCCGTCATGCACAAAGTCCATTGACCACGTCTGGTTCACCGCATGGGCCATCAGCGGTATTGAACGCTCGGTCGGCCCAATGCGTTTGCGCCGGCGTTTGCGCACTGACAGATCGGCCGCTCGGTAGAGACGATGCACACGCTTGACGTTCACCGGCCATCCCTCCCGACGCAGCATGATGTGGATCCGTCGATAGCCAAAGCGGCGACGTTCGGCCGCCAGCGCGGCAATCCGACCCCGCAACTCGCCATTGCCATCAGGGCGTCCCTGGTAGCGCACCACAGAGGTCGAGATGTGCATCAGCCCGCAGGCGCGTCGCAAAGAGATTGAGGTCGCGGCCATCGCCAAGTCCACACCCTCACGCCGCTGCTGCGGGCTCACCACTTTTTTGCGAGCACCGCCTTCAAGGCTTCGTTGTCCAGCATCGCTTCCGCCAGCAGCTTCTTCAGTCGCCCGTTCTCGTCTTCCAGGGTCTTGAGCCGCTTGGCCTCGGAAACATCCATACCGCCGAATTTCGCCTTCCACTTGTAATACGAGGCGTCCGAGAACCCATGCTTACGGCATAACTCCTGCACCGATACCCCTGAATCCGCTTCCTTCAAGAACCCGATGATCTGCTCTTCCGTAAAACGCTTCTTCATGTCCGACTCCTTTCGGCATAGTCGGACTCTACACGGCAGCGTGGCTACTCATGGGGGCAGGTCAGATGTGCCGCGCGATCGGCAAGGGGAATTCGAACCCAAACTCATCGGCAAACACGAACGACGCTTCACCGGCTTTGACGACAAGATCATCGCCATGTATGCCCGCGGGATGACGGTGCGGGAGATTCAGGGGTTTCTGGCCGAGATGTATGCCACCGACGTGGGGCCGGACTTCATCAGCGCGGTCACTGACGCGGTGCTCGCGGAAGTCACTGCCTGGCAGTCGCGACCGCTGGAGCCGATGTATCCGGTGGTCTTCTTCGACGCGCTGCGGGTGAAGATCCGCGAGGACAACGTGGTGCGCAACAAGGCGGTCTACCTGGCCCTGGGTGTACGGCCCGACGGCACCCGCGACATCCTCGGGCTGTGGATCGAGAACACCGAAGGAGCCAAGTTCTGGATGAAGGTGTTCAACGACCTGAAGACCCGCGGGGTGGCCGATATCCTGATCGCGGTCACCGACGGCTTGAAGGGGATGGCCGAAGCCTTGGCGGTGGTCTATCCGGCCACCACGCTGCAAACCTGCATCGTGCATCTGATCAGGAACAGCCTGGACTACGCCAGTTGGAAGGAGCGCAAGGCGCTGGCCAAAGCGATCAAGCCGATCTACATGGCCGCGAGTGCTGAGGCCGCCGAGGCTGAACTCGATACCTTTGATGCCGGGCCTTGGGGCCAGCAATTCCCGACCGTGACGGCCGCTTGGCGCCGCGCCTGGTCGAACGTAATTCCGTTCTTCGCGTTCCCGCCGGCGGTGCGGCGGGTGATTTACACCACGAACGCCATCGAGAGCGTGAACGCGCAGCTGCGCAAGATCATCAAGACGCGCGGCCACTTCCCGTCCGACGACGCCGCGAGCAAGCTGATCTGGCTCGCCTTGCGCAACATCACCGCCGACTGGAGCCGTGCGGCGCATGACTGGAAGGCGGCCATGAATCAATTTGCGATCCTCTACCAAGACCGCTTCACGAGGCCGCAAGTGTAAAATGTTTCATCATTCACTATTGTTGCACCCCAGCCTCACACACAGAATTACGGACACCCCCTCGCCGCGTGCACAGGCGAATGCCCGACTGGAAGTCGAGATCAAGGCTGCGCACGAGAGAACGCGACAGACCTACGGGCCGGAGCGGCTACAAGCCGATCTGGCCGATAACGGCATCCCCGTGGGACTCTATCGCATCAAGCGCATTCGCAAGCAACTGGGCCTGCGTTGCCGGCAGAAGCGCAAATTCAAGGCAACCACGGATTCCAAGCACAACTTGCCGGTGGCGCCGAACCTGCTGGACCGGCAATTTGCCGTGACAGCTCCCAACAAAGCCTGGGTAACGGACATCACCTACATCCCCACTGACGAGGGCTGGCTGTATCTTGCCGGCATCAAGGACTTGTTCAATGGCGAACTGGTGGGTTACGCCCTTGATGCACGCATGACGCAGCAGTTGGTCATGCAGGCGCTATTCCGGGCGGTTGCCGCTAAGCGGCCTGGCAAGGGACTGCTCCACCATTCCGATCGCGGCAGCCAGTCTTGCTCACATGGCTACCAGAAGTTGCTTCGCCAGTTCGGCATGCAGGCTTCCATGAGCGGCAAGGGCAACTGCTGGGACAACGCACCGATGGAAAGTTGCTGGGGCTCCCTGAAAACCGAATTGGTGCATCACCGTCGCTTCGCTACCCGCGACCAGGCCAAGCGGGAGATCACGGAATACATCGAGATCTTCTATAACCGCATTCGAAAGCAGGCGCGACTCGGCTATCTGTCGCCCGCTGCTTTCAATCAGCAATACTATGCAGTGCAGATGGCCGCTTAGCCCGTTGGACTCCACGATTGACGACCGACCTCAGTGACACCGTCACGCATCCCGGTGTCGATCTTGTGTTTGCGCACCCATTCGTGCAGCGTCTGGGGGACGCAGCCAATCTTAGGCGCAATCGATTCAATGGCAGCCCACAAGGAAGGATGCTCGCCACGGTGCTCCTGCACCACGCGCACCGCGCGTTCTCGAACTTCGGGGGAAAACCGATTTGATTTACTCATGGCTCCATCTTCTCAGGAAAAGGAGCCTCCTCAAAACCCGGGGCGATTCAGTTCACATGATCCAAGTGTTTTGAATATGGTGTTATATTACGCGTAATCTAACATATCATTCGAATGATATGAATGTAAAGTAAGCCTGCCGCGACATATGCCCCAGCTCCCGCTCTATAAGGAAGTAAAAGAGAAAATCATCCAAGCGCTGGCTTCGGGAGAATGGAAGCCGGGTGCAAAGTTGCCCGTTGAGCGGGAACTCGCGCAGCGTTATGGCGTCGGTATTGCTACCTTGCGGGCCGCAGTGAGCGAACTCGAAGTAGCAGGAATTTTGTCACGTAAGCAGGGGAAAGGAACCTTTGTATCTGAGCACGCCAACCAAAGCCGCTTGTATAGATTTTTCAATCTGGTCAGGAGAGATGGGGCGCGTCAGACCCCGATGCGCCAATTCGTATCACTGCGGCGCGGTCAAGCGACATCCGAGGAATCTGAGTTGCTGCGCCTGTCGCGATACGGCAAGCAGAATGGCGTGTTTAGACTTCGAATTACATTTTCATTAGAAAAGAAAATAGTGGGTGTGAGTGACATTACAGTTCCGACGGGCCTTTTCGGACGCATGACCAAGGCGGATGTATGTGATGGCAGT
>CAXNGL010000321.1:0-3880 GCA_964201515.1 Burkholderiales bacterium | reverse complement strand
ACCGCTGACGACGAGGATTCCAATATCCACTACTATTGTTTTGCATCTCCTCCCCGCAACCACCATCGAGTATCCAGCCATGAGCAAATCCTCCATCACGCTGTTTCACAACCCGCGTTGCAGCAAGAGCCGTTCGGCTCTGGCATTGCTGCAGGAAAAGGGCGTCGAGCCGGTCATCGTCGAATACCTGAAGCATCCGCCGACGCGCGCCGACCTCGCTGAATTAGTGAAGAAGCTGGGCATGAAGCCCGAGGCGATCGTGCGCACCGGCGAGGATATCTACAAGGAAAAATACAAGGGCAAGGCCATGAGCGATGCGCAATGGCTGGACGCGCTGGCCGCCAACCCCATCCTGATCGAGCGCCCGATTGCCATCAAGGGTGACCGGGCGGTGATGGGACGACCGCCGGAGAATATTCTCACACTGGTGTAGGAGTACCCACCACCCGGACATGGAAAGGCTGATTATTATCAGCAGTGTCTTTTCGTGGCAGGCCCCGGGCCGCGTGGTGGGCGGCGGCGGCCCGATCGTTCCCCGGTCATCCTGCCGATTTCCTGCGCATCGTTCCCAGGTTACGTCCCTAGGTTACGTCCCCAGGTTACGCCCACAGCCAGGCCGCACCGCGCACGCCGCCTGAATCGCCGTGCACGTTGCGCGCGAGCCGCGTGTCGATGCGATCGGAGAACACCTGCGGCCCCCACTGCAGGGCAACGTTGCGGTAGAGACGCTCGATGTTCGACAACCCTCCACCCAGCACGATGACGTCCGGGTCGAGGATGTTGACCACCTGCGCCAGCGCGCGCGCGAGGCGCTGCTCGTAGCGCTCGAGCGTCGCCTCGCAGGCGGCGTCGCCCGCGGCGGCACGCGCGACGATCTGCGGCGGTGCCAGGCGCACGCCCGCCGCGCGCTCGTGATCGCGCGCCATGCCCGGCCCCGACAGGTAAGTCTCGACGCAGCCGCGGCGGCCGCAGTAACACACCGGTTGTTCGCCATGCTCCCCGCCCAGCGGGTTGTGCCCCCACTCCCCGGCGATGGCGTTGGCGCCTGCCAGCACCCGCCCGTGCACGACGATTCCACCGCCAACGCCCGTGCCGAGGATGACACCGAACACGACCGCCGCGCCCTGGCCCGCGCCATCCACCGCCTCCGACAAGACAAAGCAATTGGCATCGTTGGCGATGCGCACTGCGCGTCCGAGCATGCGCTCGAGGTCCTGCTGCAGCGGCCGGCCGATGAGGCAGGTGGAATTGGCATTCTTCACCAGCCCGCTGGCCAATGACACGGCACCGGGGATGCCGATGCCCAGCGTCCCAGACGCCCCCAGTTCTTGCTCAGCCTCGCGCACCATGGATGCAATGAGCGCGAGCGTGCCGGCATAGTCGCCCTGTGGTGTGTCGCGGCGACGACGCAGGCGCTCCTTGCCGGTAGCGTCGAGGGCAATGATCTCGGTCTTGGTGCCGCCGAGGTCGACGCCGATTCTCAGCACGCGCCTCCTCCGGTGTCGCCGCTCTGTTGTGTCATCTGCCACGCGCCATCGTCAGTAAGTGCGGGGAGTATATTACCGCTGCGTTGGCCATCCCTGCGTTGGCCACCTTTGACGCAACGCAGTCCCCTGTGCGGACTGCGGCATGACACCTGGACGCCACGACGACAATCCCCATGAGCACTCCGCGCAATCGCCCCGTCTCATTGCCACACGCCGAACCGGTGTTGAATGCCGACGGTGTTCCGTTTTCCACCGAGTTCGGCGACATCTATCATTCGCTCGAGGGTGCGGATGGTGAACAGGCGCGGCAGGTGTTCCTTGGCGGCAATGCGCTGCCCGAGCGCTGGCGGGGCCGCGCGCAATTCACCATTGTCGAGACCGGCTTCGGCCTGGGGCTGAATTTCCTGGAAACCTGGCGCGCCTTCGACGACGACCCGCGCGCGCCGCACGCGCTGCATTACGTGTCGGTCGAGAGCCGCCCCGTGTCGGGCACTGCGCTGCGCAGCCTGCATGCACGCTGGCCGCAGCATGCCGAGCGATCGCGCACACTGCTCGCGGCATGGCCGTTGCCCCTGGCCGGCTTTCACCGCATCCACCTGGCCACCGGGCGCATCAACCTGACGCTGTTGTTCGGGGAGGCAGAAGAACTGCTGCCGCAACTCGAAGCGCGCGCAGACGCCTTCTACCTCGACGGATTCGCGCCGGACCGCAACCCGCAGCTGTGGTCACAGGCCGTATTTTGCCAACTGGCGCGAGTCGCGACGCCGGGCGCAACGATCGCCACCTGGACCATCGCCACGAGCGTGCGCGACGGCCTCGCGACGGCGGGCTTCACAACCGAAAAGCACCGCGGACCGGGCAAGAAGCGCGACATGCTGGCCGGCCAGTACACCGCATCGGTCAGCACAGGCCATGCGTATCCGGTACGGCACACACCTGCCGCAAGCAATCGCTCCGCCATCATCATCGGCGCCGGCATCGCCGGCAGCGCCTGCGCCGAGCGGCTGGCCGCGCGTGGCTGGCAGGTGACGCTGCTCGAGCGCCATGCTGCTGCGGCTGCCGAAGGCTCGGGCAATCCGCTGGCGCTGGCCTCGCCACTGGTCAACTTCGCCGATGAGGCGAATGCGCGCCTGTCGCGCGCGGCATTCCTGTATGCGCGCAACTGGTATGCGCTGCTGTCGCAGCCACAAGCGCACGCCGCCACCGGGTTTTCGGCCACGGCGTGCGGCATCCTGCGCATCGCGCGCGACGCGCGGGACGCAGCGCGCTTTGCGCAATTGCTCGAATGCCTGGCCTATCCGCCGGCACTGGCGGCGTATGCCGATGTCGGCGAAGGCGCACGCCTCGCCGGACGCGCCGTGAGTCGCGCCGGGATGTGGTTCCCCACCGGCATGACGCTGGACCCTGCCGCCGCGTGCGCATCGGCCCTATCCCGCTGGCCAGCACAGGTGACCCTGCGCTTCGCCGTTGCGGCGAGCAGACTGGAATGCTCCTCCGGCAACTGGCGCGTGCTGGATGAGGCCGGCGCCTGCATTGGCGAGGCGCCAGTCGTCATCCTCGCCGGCGGCACCGGCGTGTTGTCTTTCGATCAGGCCAAGCACCTGCCGCTCGAAGCGATCCGCGGGCAGGTGACGCTGCTGCCGGCCGCGCGCGAGCGGCGCCTCGATGTCGCGGTGAGCGGCGACCGGCATGCCGCCAACCTGCCCGATGGGCGCTGCATGGTCGGCGCGACTTTCCAGCCCGGCGATGCCGACAGAAGCCTGCGCGCCAGCGACCATGCCGACAACATGGCCAGCGTGGAGGACATGCTGCCCGGGTTTTGCGATGGCATGCCCGGCGACTCGCCGCAACTGGGCGGACGCACCGCATTTCGCGCCGTCACGCCGGACCGGCTTCCGCTGTTCGGTGCGCTGGGCGGCGCGCTGGACGAATCGTCACGCAGCGAGCAAGCCGCGCCCGCTGCTGACGCCCCACCGCCGCAACTCTTCGTCGCCGGCGGCCTTGGCGCGCGCGGCGTCGTCTGGGCCCCGCTGGGTGCCGAAATGATTGCTGCACAGATCAACGGCGAGCCCTGGCCGCTGGCGCGTGAACTGGCGCTGGCCATGCATCCGCAACGCTACAGCGATAAGTGACCCGCAGGTACCCACGCGGACAACAGGGCTTCTGCCGATGAAGACATCACCAACAGATACATTTCTGTAACGATTACAGTCATCCCGGCAGTTAGAATGGCGCGGCTTGAAATGCGCAAGTCCCAACCCCATCTGCGCGCTATGCAGTTTTTTTAGGGAGCGGGCCGACTGCATAAGCCTGCCGGCAACGAGCGCTGCCACTGCACCTTTAGCTTGCCGCACACTCGAAGGAGATTTGCGAATGAAACGAATCGTACTGTT
>CAXNGL010000320.1:0-3894 GCA_964201515.1 Burkholderiales bacterium | reverse complement strand
AAGAAGTAGTACGGGCCTGTCCCTTCCATCCGAAGTTCGAAGTTCGGAATGCGGCCTGGCGCTTCGCGATCGCCGAGACTTCCACGAAACACCGACACGCCCTCTTGGGCGCCTCGTTATATCCGGTAGAATATAACGATAAGATCTGGCGAAGATTCTGCGATGCACCGGTTCGTGATGGTGATGTTGGTGCTGTCCCTGTTCCCGGAGGCCGTGCCGGCCGCCGAGGTGCGCGTGGCCGTGGCGGCCAATTTCAGCAAGCCCATGCAGGCCATTGCCGCCGACTTCGCGCGCACCACGGGCCACCGGGCGCTGCTCTCGTTCGGCGCGACCGGCGCATTCTATGCGCAGATCCGGGCCGGGGCGCCCTTCCATGTGCTGCTGGCGGCAGATGGGGATATCCCGGCGCGCCTGGAGAGGGAAGGGCTTGCAGTTGCGGGTTCGCGCTTCACCTACGCCATCGGAACCCTGGTGCTGTGGTCGGCGCGGCCGGGCCTTGTCGATGACCGCGGTGAGGTGCTGAAGCGGGGAGGATTTGCACGCCTCGCGCTGGCCAACCCGCAGCTCGCGCCTTACGGTGCGGCAGCCATGCAGACGCTGGAAAAGCTGGGCCTGGTGGACGCATTGCAGCCGAAGTTCGTGATGGGCGGGAACATCGCGCAGGCGTTCCAGTTTGTCAGCACCGGCAATGCGGAACTGGGATTTGTGGCCTTGTCCCAGGTGATCAAGGATGGGCGCATCGTTGCGGGCTCATCCTGGGTGGTGCCAGCCGCGATGCACGGTGCGATCCGGCAGGATGCGGTGCTGCTGGGGGCGGGACGCGACAATGCCGCGGCAAGCGCGCTGCTGCGCAAACTGCGCGAACCCGCAACGGTCTCGTTGATCCACGGTTTTGGATACCGGCCATAATGCTTGCGATCCAGGAAGGTACGGGATGAGTGCATGAAGCGGGGGCGATTGTGGCGGGGTTGATCAGCGCGGAAAACCTGTCGGTGCTGTGGCTGACGGTAAAGCTCGCCTCGGTGGTGACCGTGCTGCTGTTGCTGATTGCCACGCCCTTGTCCTGGTGGTTGGCCAACACGCGCGTGCGACTGAAATCCAGCATTGAAGCCATTGTCGCCCTGCCGATCGTACTGCCACCATCGGTGCTGGGTTTCTACTTGCTGGTGGCGATGGGGCCAGAGGGGCCGGTGGGGCAATTCACCCAGGCGCTGGGGCTGGGTACCTTGCCCTTTACATTTGCCGGGTTGGTGGTGGCGTCGCTGTTCTATTCGCTGCCCTTTGTCGTACAGCCGATCCAGAACGCCTTCGCGGCAGTGGACCGTCGCCTGCTCGAAGCTGCGGCCGCATCGGGCTCCAGTCCGTGGCGCGGCTTTTTGACCGTGGCGCTGCCGCTGGCGCGACCGGGATTCGTGACCGCCGCAATGCTCGGATTCACGCATACGATGGGCGAATTCGGCGTGGCGCTGATGGTGGGCGGCAATATCCCCGGCGAGACCCGTGTCGTCTCGGTGCAGATCTACGGCTATGTGGAAACGCTGGACTATTCCCGGGCGCATGAGCTGGCCATCGTGCTGATGGTGTTCTCGTTCGTGACCCTGCTGGTGCTTTACGCCAGCAATCGCCGCGTCACCCCCTTGAACACCTGATTGCGCCGGCTGCGGCCCACGGTTGCCCGTTTCACGTTGTCAACGTATCTTCGCGCGTGTGGCTGCGTGCGAGGCAGCTTGTGGCGCGCAACGCTCTTCAATGAAAGGGAGTCCATGAGCAACTACTTCGAATCCGAGGACCTGAAGAAATTTGGCGACATTGGCCAACACGGCCAGAAGCTGGCCGACGATTTCTTCAAGTACTACACTGATGTCACGGCAGTCGACGGCGCGCTGACCAAGCGTGAAAAATCGTTGATCGCCCTTGCCGTGGCGCACGCGCAGAAGTGCCCTTACTGCATCGACGCCTACACTACGCAGTGCCTGGAAACGGGGTCCAATCCAGAGCAGATGATGGAGGCGGTGCACGTGGCGGCCGTGATGCAGGCCGGGATCACGCTGGTGCATTCCGTGCAAATGCAGAACCACCTGAAGAAGCTTGTATTGTGAACCCGGTATTCCAATTGAAGGTGGCCCCAGCGCCCTCGAAATACGATTTCGAGGGATTGCTGCGCAGCCGCGGCATGCAGCTGCGGCCACTGGGCATCGACACGCTGCAAGTCAACATCACCAAGCTGTGCAATCAGGTGTGCCGCCATTGCCATGTGGATGCCTCGCCTTCGCGAAAGGAGATGCTGTCGCCCGAGGGCATCGCAAAATGCCTGGAGATCCTCGAGCGGCACCCGCGGATCACCCGACTCGACATCACTGGTGGTGCGCCGGAGCTGCACGCAGGCTTCGATGACTTCGTCGAGCAGGCGGTCAGGCTGGGCCGGCACGTCATGGTGCGCCACAACCTGACCGTGCAGCTCGACGGCAACCCGCAGACCGGGGAGAACAAGGAATACCTGCCGGCGTTCTTCGCCCGCAACCGCATTGAAGTCATCTCCTCGCTGCCGTACTACCAGGCCTATTTCACCGATGCGCAGCGGGGCTCGGGGGTGTTCGAAAAGAGCCTCGAGGCCATGCGGCGCTTGAATGCCGCCGGGTACGGCGTTGCCGGCACGGGGCTGATGCTGAATCTTGTCTACAACCCGGTCGGGCCCTACCTGCCGGCCGCACAGGCCGGCCTCGAGGCCGACTACAAGCGCGAGTTGAGGGACAAGTTCGGGTTGAGCTTCAACCAGCTCTTCACCATTACCAACATGCCCATCAACCGTTTCAAGCTGCACCTGGACAAGTCTGGGCAGTACGATTCCTATATGGAAAAGCTGCTTGCGAGCTTCAATCCGGTGGCGGCCGAAGGCGTGATGTGCCGCAACCTGATCAGCGTCGGGCACGATGGCCGCATCTACGACTGCGACTTCAACCAGATGCTGGACATGCAGGCCGAAGACGCGGGCAACAAACCGCTCAGCATCTTCGATTTCGATTTCAGCAAGACGTTACAGCGTCGTATCCGCTTCGATGATCACTGCCTCGGGTGCACGGCCGGTGCCGGTAGTTCCTGCGGGGGGACCACGGCGTAGGAGAACTGGAGGTACGGCCGGGTTCTGATCGTCACGGCCTCGCCGTGGTCTGCCAGCCGACGAACTTCCAGCCGGCGGGCGTCTTGGTCCAGATGCTGAGAAAGCGCACACGCACCGGTTTCACGACGCCATCGGTCTCGAAATCGCTGTCGAGCGCGCCGGCGATGAAGGCCGTGTCACCGAGGAGGCGAACCTGTTCGTCCGAGCGTTTCGCGCTGCGAATGCGGCCCTTGGACGATCGGAGGCCGGCGATATAACTCTCCTTGGTGTCGACTTGCGCGTGGGCATGGGTGTAGACCAGCTGTTCGTGCACCATCGACGCCAGGGCGTCCCAGTCGCCGGCAAGGACGGCTTTCCAGCGGCCTTTTTCGAGGGCGAGGATCTCATGGCTGGTCATGTGTACGATCATGATCAGTGCTTCGCGTCTTCTTTCAGCCACGTCTTCGGCAAGTGGTAGAGCGCCTGCATGTCGCGCGTCGCCAGCTGCTTCGGATCTGACCCCAGTCGCTCACTCGGGCGAGGGAACTGGACCACCAGGAGCTCTGCGCCCAGCGCGCCTGCGGTGAACTGTGGAGCGGGCTCCCCGGCCTCGACGAGGATGAGCGACAGGCGCGGGTAGTGCTTGCCTTCATGCACGACCTCGCCTGAGCACACGATGCAGTACTGGCCGCCCGCGTCAGACGGGATGCCTTGGCTCGTGGCATTGGCGCCGAGGCGGATGCCGGCGGCGGTGATGCCGTCGGGTTCCGGCGCGTGCAAGTTTTCCATTGTGCATT
>CAXNGL010000319.1:0-3895 GCA_964201515.1 Burkholderiales bacterium | reverse complement strand
GCTACGCCCGCGCGCCCAAGCCTGAAGCTGGCGTGCCTGCGTCTCGGTGATTGTGATCGTGGGTGCGATTCGCATGTCTGTGCCCTCCTGATACTAGAGACACGGCAATCGCAATTAAGTTCTAATATTTACGGCGCACTACACTAGGGGCACCCTGTTGCAGGTCTGCCCCGGTGTCTTGACTGCTTGGAATAGCCGCCGCCGTTGACTAGTTCTCGAGCCGGTAGATTTTTTCCGCGTTGCCGCGCGCAATCGCTTCGGCTAGTTCAGGGGGCATCTGAGCCAGCGTCGAACGGTAATTCTCCAGCGTTTCCTCGCTGGGCCCGCGCTGAGACCCAGACCCCGGAGAGTGAAAAAAATCCGTCCCGATGACAAACCTATCGGGAAAATCGCGAAGCAGCGCGAGCCAGAACGGCTTCAGCTTCTTGTCTGGGTCGAGCGCGGTAAAGGGCGGTGGTGAGGTCGCTCCCAGCCGCAAGCTCATGAACAGGTTCGGGTTCCGAGAGAGCAATTCGCGCTGAATCTGGGGCGTGCGCGTCCCCAAAGGGTCGGTGCCGGCATGGGCCCAGACGACCCTGGCGCCGCGGTTGTGTGCCAGCAAGCGCTCGAAGGCGGCCATATTGGCTTTTAACACTGCCGGATTCGTCGGATTGAGAGCCGGTCTGTCCGGGAGATTCATGTCTACTGGCACAAGGTCCAGATGGAGGTCCATCGGGATGTTTCTTTCTGCGGCAATGTCGGCGAGCAGCATCAGCAGGGGATGATCGGGTGGCGTCCATTCGTAAGGATGCTGAGGGCCCATGGGCCTTAGGGACAAGTGGTGCAGCGCAATTTCACCAAAGACCACGGCTCCGGCAGCGACGATCTGCTCGGCTCGCGTCCGAAACGCCTTCTTGACATCATCGGTGACCGTATCCGGCACGCTCGTTTGGATCATCGCGTTCAAGCTTCCGCCCCCACCTCCCAAGAGAATGCGGCCCCCATATGCCTGTTTGGCAAAACTATAGGACTCAATTTCGTAAGCACCGGGTGCTCCGGCAGCCATGGGTGGGGGCATGATTATGATTCGACGGATGCCGGATTGATCCATCCGACCGAGAGCAGCATTGAGAGCACCGCGGAAATCTGTTCCACGCCTCCCGCCGTTTTGGATATGCCCATGTGTATCGATGATGCCCGGCACCTGAGCCACGCATGGCGGCGCAGCGAGCGCACCTAAGGCAAGCGCGATAACCAGTTTGCGGCGATTGTTCATTAAATCCCCTGAATTGGCCGCCCAGTATGCGCGCCTTTTCAAGGGCAGCAGACTGACAAGTTCTTACCGGCAAGCAGGCGAAAGGTGTCGATTAATTGGCCAGTTGAAACGTAACAGCGGGTGACCGCTGATGGCCGGGAGCGGCGGTTGCCCAAGCCCACTGTCAGCTGACCTTGGAAATAAGCAGAATTTTTCCAGCGGCCACTTACAGGCCCGACGACGAATTCACACTATCAGCCAATATCGGCCGGTGACTGTTACGTTTCAAGTTGACAGTTGATTGTCACCCTGCACGTCCCTGCACGTCCCTGCCTGGATGCCATCGCACGTCAACGGATGGCTCAATCCCGCGAGCGTGCTTGCCCTGCGCCCTCTTTTCCACCTTGCCATGACGATACTTGCCCCAGCGATCCGTCACGCATGGTATTTGACGCAGTTACACCCAATGCAGTTATTGAGGTTTCAGGCCTGCCGTCGCGACGACCTTGCCCCAGCGTTCGTATTCACTTGAAACGAATTTTGCCAAATCAGGCCCTGCCAGGCCACCCGGATCGACCCCAAGTTCCAAGAACTTCTGCCGCACGTCGGCCCTGGCGAAAACTTGCGATAGTTCACCTACCAGCTTGTCCGTGATATCGCGAGCCAATCCAGGCGGAGCAACGAGTACCGTCCAGGCTTGCACCTCCAAGCCGGGATAGGTTTCGGCTAACGCCGGAATATCCGGAAGGTTCGGTCGCCGCTTAGGCCCCAGCGTGGCAATCACCCGAAGTTTGCCGGACTTCAAATGTGGCTCCGCCGTTCCCAGCAAATCCAGATAGGCTTGGATATCCCCCGACATCGCAGCCTGCAAGACCTCGGTCGATCCCTTGTACGGAATATGCATCATCTCGAACCGCGCCACCTGCTTGATGAGCTCTCCCCCAAGATGCGTTGTGGTACCTTGCCCCGAGGAACCAAAAAACATTTTGGTTGGATTTGCACGTGCAAACGAAACAAACTCCTGTAGATTTCTTGCCGGGACTGCACTGGGAACCAACAGCAGATATTCTCCGATGTAGATCAAGTTCAGCAACGTGAAGTCCTTGCGTACGTCAAATGGCATTGCCTTGTCCAGCCAAGGCTGGATAGCATGCCCGGAGGCGATGAGGCCAATGGTGTAGCCATTAGGTGCGGATGTTTGAACGAATTTCGAGCCAATCGTTCCACCCGCTCCAGGCCGATTCACCACGATGACTGGCTGATTGATCCGATCGGACAGACCCTTCATCACGATCCTGCATAGCAGGTCCGTGGAATTGCCGGGCGGATACGGCACCACCATGGTGATCGTGCCATTGGGATAACCCTGCGCCAGGGCTCCGGTACACAGCGACAGCAAGAATCCCGATAACAACGCGCTTAAGCGCCTCGACAGTGCTCCAGGCATGCTTCCTCCCTTTCTGGGCCGATGCGCCGGCAACTTCTGTTTGAGAAGTCCAATCATAGCACCGGAAAAAAGCGTCATTGCGGCCTCCGGCGACCCTGTGCGCCGCCCCATGCGACACTGGTGTCCTCGGCGCGAGTACATGCGCTCAGGAATTGGCGGTACCCTCCTCGTTATATAGAACAGTCCCCCCACGCACCAGCCGCGAGGGGGCCCGCAGGAGAACCGTCGTTTCCGATCCCGCTGCGCATCCTCATCGCGGCGCACCCCGAACTGCTCACGCCGCTGCTGCGCATCATCCACCGCGTCATCGCGGGGTTTCAGCTCAAGCAGACGGGCTTGAAACGTGCCGAAGCCGGTGCACCAAGGGCGTTGAAGGTCCGCTTCCCGACACTTTCTACTTCCGCTGCGGGTCGAAAGTATGAGTGGCGTTTTTCAGTAAGCGGTCGCTCGGAAGCGCCGGCCCGATTTTTTTCGACCGACCAGGTCCAATGTCGGCAATGCGATGAGCAACTGACATACGAGGCGCCAAACTTCAACGACTGCAATGGCCGAACAAGCGGGTATCGCCAAGCGCACCCTCGAGCGCATGGAGGCAGGGTTGACGTCACAGTTGGCCACCCCGGTGCGCGTGCTGCAGGTGCTGGATACCGCATCGGGGTTGGATGACCTGATACCGGAGTCCGGGTCCAGGCCGATGGATTTGTTGCAGCAAAAGAGCAAGGTCCGGCAACGGGCTTCGGGTCGACGTGCCGCAAAGGCGGCTGGCAAACCATGGCGCTGGGATGACAAGCCCTGAGCACACTGGCGAGACGTCATGACCACGCTTGCCGAAGTCAGGCTGTGGGGCAGAACCATCGGCGCTGTCTCACTACAGGATGGTGAGGACGTCGCCAGCTTTGAATACGAAGCAGAGTTCGCGCAAAGCGGTATTCAAGTCGCGCCGATGGTGATGCCGCTTTCCCGCCCGACTTTTCTCGGCCTGCCGGGCCTGCTGGCCGACTCGTTGCCCGACAAATTCGGCAACGCGCTGATTGATACCTGGCTGGCATCGCAGGGGCGGCAAGCGGATTCCTTCAACGCCGTCGAGCGGCTTTGCTACACCGGTGAACGTGGCATGGGTGCGCTGGAATTTGCCCCCGCCATCGGCCCCGGGGCAAGAGAGGCAACACCCATTGAGGTCGGCAAGCTGGTTGAGCTTGCGTCGGAGATCAGTA
>CAXNGL010000318.1:0-3904 GCA_964201515.1 Burkholderiales bacterium | reverse complement strand
AGCTGGTAGGCCAGCTCGCGGATGTCGTAGGCGGAGGTGGTGATCGGCGGGCGTTCCACGCTGCCGGCCTTGGGCAGGCGGATGTGGCTGAAATCGGCCGCCTCGCCCGGTCGGGTCTTGGGCTCCGGAATGTGCAAGTGCAAAGCGGGATGATCGGCCATCTCATGTCCTCCGTGTCGGCGTTGCGACGGTTCTCATCGCAAGCGCCGGTTTGGGTTCCTCCGGATGACCCCGGTAAGGGTCACCGCGCATTCAAGGCTTCCGGGTAGGAAGCGTTGGGAATCCAGGCTGCAGTTTCAAACGCTGTTGCATCGATCTCTCCGCTGCGGTCTCCTCATGTTTCTGCGATCAATGCGGCTACTGCATCGTATCAGAACGAACGCGGCAGTCCGAGCACATGCTCGGCCACATAGGACAGGATCAGGTTGGTGGAAATGGGCGCCACCTGGTAGAGCCGCGTCTCGCGGAACTTGCGTTCCACGTCGTACTCGCAGGCAAATCCAAAGCCGCCGTGGAACTGCAGGCAGGCGTTGGCCGCCTCCCAGGACGCATCCGCTGCCAAGAGCTTCGCCATGTTGGCCTCGGCGCCGCAGGGCTCGCGCGCGTCATACAGCGCGCAGGCCTTGAAGCGCATCAGGCTGGCCGCCTCGACATTCACGTAGGCACGCGCGATCGGGAACTGCACGCCCTGGTTCTGGCCGATGGGACGGCCGAACACGATGCGCTCGTTGGCGTACTTGGTGATCTTGTCGACGAACCAGTAGCCGTCGCCAACGCACTCGGCGGCGATGAGCGTGCGCTCCGCGTTGAGCCCGTCGAGTATGTAGCGGAACCCCTTGCCCTCCTCGCCGATCACATTCTCCGCCGGGATTTCCAGGTTGTCGAAGAACAGTTCATTGGTTTCGTGGTTCACCATGTTGGCAATCGGCCGCACGGTGAGGCCCTTGCCCATGGCGTCCTTGATATCGACCAGGAACGTGGTCAGGCCATCGGCCTTTTTCTTCACCTGATCGACCGGCGTGGTGCGCGCGAGGAGAATCATCCAGTCCGAGTGCTGCACGCGCGAGGTCCACACCTTCTGGCCATTGACGACGTAGCGATCGCCCTTCTTCACTGCGGTGGTCTTGAGCTTCGTGGTGTCGGTGCCCGTGGTCGGCTCGGTGACGGCCATGGACTGCAGGCGCAACTCGCCCGCGGCGATCTTGGGCAGGAAGCGCTGCTTCTGCTCATCCGATCCGTTGCGCAGCAGCGTGCCCATGTTGTACATCTGGCCGTGGCAGGCGCCGGAATTGCCGCCCGAGCGGTTGATCTCCTCCATGATCACCGAGGCTTCGGCCAGGGTCAGCCCCGAGCCGCCGTATTCCTGCGGGATCAGCGCGGCCAGCCAGCCGGCCTTGGTGAGCGCATCGACGAAGGCCTCCGGATAGGCGCGCTGCTCATCGATCTTGCGGAAGTATTCACCGGGGAACTGCGCGCACAGCGCGCGCACCGCGTCGCGGATGTCCTGGTAGTTGTTGCTGGTTTGCATTCAAGCCTTCCTTGTCGATTTATGATTAGCCACAATATTCAGCCGCACGCAGAACCGCCACCGCTCTTCCCCCCTTGTTAAAGGGGGCGGACGGGCCACAGGCCCGCCGGGGGATTTGCGAGATGGCGACCGCGAAATCCCCCCGCACGCCTACGGCGTGTCGGCCCCCTTTCACAAGGGGGTGCCCCCCTCCCCCCGCACGCCTACGGCGTGTCGGCCCCCTTTCACAAGGGGTGCCCCCTGTATTGCATGCCCGTAGCTGTCGCCCCCTCCTTCGCCAGATGCACGACTCAACCTTCTGAACTTTGTCGCTAATCAGGTGTCGATTTGTGATGCATGGTCACCTTGCTCTCCAATGGTATATCAGAGATCGCCGACGTCCTGTGTTAGCCTTTCCGAACACCTGATGAGGACATACCATGCCTACCGATATGCCTTCTGCTATCCGCGAACTGCTCGACAAGCAGGCGCTGTTTGAATTGGTCATCCGCTACTGCCGCGCCGTCGATCGTGCCGACGCTGAACTCTTTTTGACCTGCTACCACCCGGACGCCTACGACGACCACGGCAATTTCAAGGGCAACCCGGCCGAGTTCCTGGCGCATCTCAAGCGCGGCACCATGAACCCGGCGGCGGGACCGGTGCAGCACTCCATTTCCAACGCGGTGTTCAGCATCGATGGCGATGTCGCCTACGGCGAGGCGTATTTCCAGACGCGCTCCGTCACCCCCGAGGGACAGTCGGTCGCCAGCTTCGGGCGCTACGTCGATCGCTTCGAGCGGCGCAACGGCGAGTGGCGCATTGCGAATCGGCGCTGCATTCTGGAACATGCACGGCCCGGCTTCGACAAGAGCCTGTTCGTGCAGGGAACGCGCGACCGCAGTGATCCTTCGTACCAACGTTCACGTGGCTGAACAGCGCCCTAATGAGTATGCTTTCGGGGCGACTGTCTGACAGCATTTCATCTGTTCATCAATGGATGATAGATACTCGACAGACTTTCTGTCAGTAATTTATTGTCGGCACATTGTCGGCACATTGTCGGCACGGTGTCCTCGAGGGCGAGGATCAGCGCATCCGGCGCGTACTTCGGCACCTTGTCAACTCACTCGGGATGATTGCTTGGAACAAACAAAATCGAGCGGTAAGGATTCATGACCGGTTTCATGACCGATCATCGTATTGACGCTCGCGCAGTGTCGGCCAGGATGACCGGCACGGCTCAATCGGATGCCGCGTACTTCTCCGGCAGCGACTCCACCCGTGAATGCTTTCCCCACAAAGTCGCCAGCACCAACGCGACATGCGGTACCGCACCCGAGGTGAGGAAGCGGTGCTCGCCCCTGTCGGCACGCGCCGACAGCAGTCCTGCGGCGCCGAGTCGGCGCCGCAGTTCGCCCGCCACCGCACGCGCGGGGTCGATGACGCTGACCGACGGGCCGACCACCTCGCGGATCACCGCCATCAGGAACGGGTAGTGGGTGCAGCCCAGCACGATGGTATCGGCGCCGTCGTTGATCAGCGGCAGCACGTAGCTCGCGACCATGGCCCGGGCTTCCGGCCCGCTCAAAGTCCCCTGCTCGACCAGCTCGACCAGCCCGGGGCAAGGCTGCGGCACGATGCGCGCCCCCTGCCCATACTGTGCTGCGAGCCGGCGAAAATTGTCGCTGGCCAGCGTCAGGCTGGTGGCCATCACCCCGATCACGCCGGTCTTGGACATCGCCGCTGCCGGCTTCACCGCCGGTTCGATGGCCACGATGGGAATCGGGAAGCGCTCGCGCAAGGCGCGCACCGCCACGGCAGTCGCGGTGTTGCAGGCCACCACCATGGCCTTGGCGCCCTCGCCCACAAGGAACTCAGCAATCGCCGCAGCGCGCGCCTCGATGAACTCGCCACTGCGGTCGCCATACGGTGCCGCGCCCGAATCAGCGACATACACCAGGTCTTCATTGGGCAACAGGTCGCGGATCTCGCGCAGCACCGACAAGCCGCCGAGCCCGGAATCGAACACGCCGATGGGAATGCCTCTGGATGATCTACGCATCGCCTTCGCTCCCGCTCAAGCCTGCAGCCACTTCCATCGCACCAGCACCGCGATGATCGATGGCGGAAGGAATACCGCCAGGAAGATGGGTAACTCCTGCTCGACCGTGAATCCCGCCCACGTCACGCCCATCCACAGGTTGACGCCCGCCGCAATGAACCAGATTCCGATGAACAGCGTGGTGGCGACCTTCATTGACTCCGGGCCGACGCTGCCGCGGTCACGCAGCATGCGAGCCCCGCCCAGACAGATGCCCCAGAGCACGATGCCGGCAAGAATGATGTTGGCTGTACGCAATGCGTCTCCTGGCGTTCGCGCAGCGCAAGCGCGCG
>CAXNGL010000317.1:0-3910 GCA_964201515.1 Burkholderiales bacterium | reverse complement strand
GCACCACTTCTGGCGACGAGAAATGATCAAAATCGTAAACAAGTGCACGTGGTACATGCGCAGGGATTGTCATTGTTATCAACGTTGAAGTCAAGAGCAGCTCCTGTGTGGCGGCTTCGGCTGTGTGTGCGTGTGTGTGATGCAGGGATGCGAGACCTTGGCGTAACGCTGTGACGTGGTCAAGCCAACGCCGCCAGTTCTTCGACGGACAGCTTGATGCCTGCGGCGGCGACATTTTCCTGCAGATGCGCTACCGAGCCGGTGCCCGGGATCATCAGGATGGCCGGCGATTTCGACAGCAGCCACGCCAGCGCCATCTGCGCCGCGCTGACGCCGTGCGAGGCTGCCATTGCCTTCAATTTTTCCGACTTGAGGCTGCGGCCGGCGTCCATCGGATACCAGGGCATGAACGGGATGCCGAGGCGTTCGCACGCGGCCAATACGGCATCTGAGCTGCGATCGCCGAGGTTGTACTTGTTCTGCACCGACACGATGGGCACGATGCGGCGCGCCGCCTCCAGTTGCGCTACCGTCACATTGGAGATGCCGATATGCCGGATCTTGCCGGCGCGCTGCAGCTCGGCCAGCGCACCGATGGAATCTGCATAAGGCAGGGCGGGATCGGGCGCATGCAATTGGTAGACATCGATGCGTTCGACTTTCAGTCGCTTGAGGCTGCCCTCGATAGCGCTACGCAGGTGCGCGGGGCGTCCATCGGTGTCCCAGGCCTGGGGATGGGGTCGGAGAATTCCTCCTTTGGTGGCGATCACGAGGCCGGCCGGGTAGGGATGCAGCGCCTCGGCGATCAGGGTTTCGCTGACCTCGGGGCCATAGCTGTCAGCGGTGTCGATGAAGTTGACCCCGAGTTCGACGGCGCGGCGCAGCACGCTGCGGGCGGCCGCCGGATCCTTGGGCGGGCCCCAGACCGATGGGCCGCAGATGCGCATGGCGCCAAAGCCCATGCGATTGACCTCCAGGTCGCCGATCGCCAGGGTTCCTGCGGCGCCTGCCGGCGACGTTGCCATGTGCGTGCCTGTGCTCATATGCATTCCTGCGGGTTGATTGCCTGCGACGGACTATAATTCAGATTCCTGTAATCCCTGGTCAGGAATTCCCATGGCGAAGCCTTACGAGTCCGATGTCACGCGCATGATGCGCGAGTTCCTGCAGGCGAATCCGCATGTGGTCGAGGACCAGAAAAAGGGACGCGCCATGTGGTGGGACAAGGCGCAGGACATCGACACGCAACAGCGTGACAAGGAATCCAAGGTTGCGCAGCAGCCGTACGTTTATCAGAACAAGGTCTGAGCGGCGGGTGACGCCTTGGCGGGCGTTGATCGCGTCTCCATGTGCGCTCGCGTGATGCCCAAACTGGCGGTGGCGCTGCTGGTTTCGGCACTACTTTCAGGATGTGCCGGCCCGCTGGCGTTCATCCCGATCACGCCCTTGCTGTCGTCGGCATTGGCGTCGCGTGGCGAGGACTCGAAAAGCGCCGAAGCCATTACCGAGATGCAGAAAAAGGGCGACTGGCCCGGCCTGGCCAAGTTCGCCCAGGACCGACTTCTCAAGGACCCGTCCAACGCCAGTTTCTGGGTCATGCTGGGTTACGCGCTGGTACAGCAATCGCGCTATCCCGATGCCATTCAGGCCCTGACCCGGGCCGTTTCGATCAATCCCGAGGATATTGACGGCTGGAACCTCCTGGCCGACGCGCAGCGCCGGGGTGGCCAGCCCGGGGCTTCGTCACGGACGCTTCAGCGCGCTGCCGCGGTTGATCCGACGTCGGCAGTAACGCGCTACCTCATGGGCGAGGCGTTCAAGGAAAACGGTGAGTCGGATCGGGCTGAAGAAGCGTTTCGCCATGCGCTGAAGATTTCGCCGGAGTTGGCGCTGGCCTGGTTCGGGTTGGGCGAGTTGCTGCTCAGGACGGGGTCCGCGAACGATCTGGATGTAGTCGCTGAGAACCTCACGCACCTGGATCCGAAACTGGCAAAGGAGTTCGCCCAGTTGCGGGCCAGGGGCAAACGTTGACGGCGGGAAGGCCCAGAAAGACGGTGGCGTTAATATGTCGAAATTACTTTATAGGTATACGGTAAGTATTTAATACATAAATAGTAATAGTTTATCGGTCCCTGCCGGACATAACGCATAATGTATATTATGTAAAGTAATGTGGCTGGCGTTTTACGGAGAGGCGTTTTCATTCACCAGAGTTACTCCAAGCTCCAGGACTCCGCCCCCCGAGGCCGCCTATTCCCGGGCACCGGCCTGCTTCAACAAGGCCACCATGTCTTCCCTGTTGGCCCGGCGGGCCCACATCAGGGCCGTGGCACCGTCATCGTTTTTGGCCGATACATCCGCGACTTCCCACACCAGCAGCTTGACCACGCTGAAATGGCCCTCGTGAACCGCCATCATGAGCGGCGTGGTGCCGTTGGGGGCGCGGGCGTCGATGTCGGCATCCTTGTCCAGGAGAAACTGGCATAGGTCGGGCTTTCCGCCGGCCGCACAGTAATGCAGCGGCGTCCAGCCGGGATGATTGACCTGGGCGCCACGATCGACCAGTAGCCGGGCCATTGGCACGTGGCCCGCGATGGCGGCAAACATCAACGGCGTGTCCCCAAAACCGTTGCGATGTTGCACATTGGCTTTCAGCTCCAGCAACAACCGTGTCATCTCGATGTGGCCATGCCGGGCGGCGATCATCAGCAGCGAATTTCCGGCCGGATCCACAGTGTCGGCCGACATACCCCGGGCGACGGTTTCCCGGACCATGGCCAGGTTGTTGTCCTGCGCGGCCAGCAACAGGCGCTCCAGGATGGTCTGCGCGGAGGCGTTAGCGGTCCCTAGGCAGGCCCATAAGAACAGCCAGCGGGCGACGCGGGTCAGCCTCGCCATCTTGCGGATGAGGTTATGTGGCGCCAACACCCAGGTCGATCCCGAACAAGCGGCTGAAATTGGCGCTGGTGACCGCACCGACCTCCTCCACCGTAACGCCCTTGAGGCGCGCCAGTTCCTCGGCCACATGGCGGACGAACGCCGGCTGGTTGGTCTTGCCCCGATGCGGAATCGGCGCAAGGAACGGCGAGTCGGTTTCGATCAGCATGCGCTCGAGCGGCAGCGCTCGCGCGACTTCCTTGAGTGCAGTGGCATTCTTGAAGGTCACGATGCCGGAAAACGAAATGAGGAAGTTGAGTTCAATGGCGGCGAGGGCGGTTTCCAGCGATTCGGTGAAGCAGTGCATGACCCCCCCGACCTGCTCGGCGCCCTCTTCCCGCATGATGCGCAGCGTATCTTCGGCGGCATCGCGGGTATGCACGACCAGTGGCTTGCCGCACCGCCGGGACGCGCGCACGTGGACGCGAAAGCGTTCGCGCTGCCACTCGGCATCGCCCTTGACCCAATGGTAATCGAGCCCGGTTTCGCCAATCGCCACCACCTTGGCATGCTGCGACAGCAGGACCAGTTCCTCCACAGTGGCGGAGGCACCCGGGACATCGGGCAACTGGTCAGGGTGTACGCCGACGGTCGCATGGAAATTGTCATTGTCTTCGGCCAGTTTGAGCACTTCCGGGAATCCGGCCAGATTGACGCTGATACAAAGGGCATGCGTCACCCCGCGGGCGCGCATTTCGGCCTTGATTGCATCGAGCTTTCCGGCATAGTCGGGGAAATCGAGGTGGCAGTGGGAGTCGACCAGCATCTAGGCAGCCCTGCGCACTGGGGACCCGGTTACCGCGCGGTATTGCAGCAACAGGTCTTCAAAAAACAGGCGCGCATTCAGCGGATGTTGGGATAGCGCCAGCGCTTCCCCGAGACGGCGCATCAAGCCAGCCAGCGCCGCTGGGTCCAGGGGGCGACAAATTTTCTCCAGCGCCGCCTGCGCCTCGAGGTTGTAGCGAGCGCGCCC
>CAXNGL010000316.1:0-3913 GCA_964201515.1 Burkholderiales bacterium | reverse complement strand
CATCGGTGCCATCCTCTCCGCGGTGGCCGGGCACCTGCGCAGCCATTTCTTCGTGGCGGCGACGCTGGGCGCGGTGATGATCGTGCAGCAGGCGGCGTTTTCGCTCACGCCGCTGACCAACGGCTACCTGGGCATCACCTCGCCTGCGGACCTGATCCAGTGGTGGCACGTCTGGCTGCTCGCCATCGTCTGCATGGCCGGTGCCGCGTCGCTGCGTCACTCGGTGCTGGATGGTGTCTGGCGCGCGGTGGGCGCGGACGATCGCATCGCGTCCGCCCTGGGCATCAGTACCTCGCGCGCGGTGTTCACCGCGGGCACGGTGAGCGCGGTGATCGCGACCATCGCCGGCGGCCTGTACGGGCACCTCTTGCCCTTCTTCGATCCCAATGCCTTCGGCCTGCTGCTCATCCTGGTGCTCGCGGCGGGCATCGTGGTGGGCGGCGTGGTGGCCTGGTACGGCCCGGTCATCGGCGCCGTCATCATGACCGGCCTGCCCGAACTGCTGCGCGATTTCGGCGCCTGGCGCGATTCGTCCATCGGCCTCATCCTGATCGCCTGCATCCTGTTCCTGCCGCGGGGGTTGTCGGACCGGGCGGGAATCGTGAAGCTGTGGAACGGGCTCGTGCAGGTGATGGCACGACGCAGGCAGGCGAAGCAACAGGGGTGACGTGTAATCAGCTCTAAGGATTTTTCCACCAGCGATTTCAAAGCTGTGCCTGCGAAATACTGCGCACTCATCCCCAATGACATCAACGACTATGTCTCCTTGATTCAGTTCGCGGCTTGAGCTGTTTCTCCGTTAGTGTTCCAATCCAATTGTGGCGAATTTGCCATATTTAATTCCCTCGAATTCGAGGGGTTTGGAAGCATTCAAACCCGAATGGCAGACCGCTTGAGCAAAACAAAGAAAAGCACTATAGAGGTCCAGGGTACCGCCATCGCCATCGTGTCGAGCAGCGACTACGATTTCATTTCCCTCACCGACATGGCGAAAAAATTCGGCGATGATTCGCTGATCTACAACTGGATGCGCAATCGCAATACCCTTGAATTGATTGGTATTTGGGAGCAAATCCACAACCCGGATTTTAAAGGTCTCGAATTCGAGACCTTTAGAAAACAGGCTGGTCTCAACAGTTTTTCCCTGACCCCCAGAAAGTGGATCGATGCCACGGATGCCATTGGATTTCAATCGCGGGCTGGTCGTTATGGTGGCGGAACCTACGCTCACAAGGACATTGCCTTCGAGTTCGGTTCGTGGCTGAGCCCGGAGTTCAAGCTCTACCTCATCAAGGAGTTTCAGCGCCTCAAGGACGACGAAAACGACCGCCTCAAGCTCGGCTGGAATCTTCAACGCACCCTGGCCAAGATCAACTACCGCATCCATACCGATGCCGTCAGGGAGACACTCATCCCTCCCGCCGTCACCAAACAACAGGCGGCTCTGGTCTATGCCAACGAAGCCGATCTGCTCAACGTCGCGCTCTTCGGCCAGACCGCCAAGCAATGGCGCGATTCCCATCCCGGTGCTGACGGCAACGTCCGTGACCACGCGCCGCTGGAGCAGTTGGTCGTCCTGACAAATCTGGAGAGCCTCAATTCCGTCCTTATTCGCCAGGGTCTTTCTCAGCCTGAGCGCCTGCGCAAACTCAATGAAATTGCTATTTCGCAGATGCGCACCCTGCTCGCAGACACCAACATTAAGCGCCTCAAGTAATGCTTGATACACCGGCATGAATCAATCTGGCGAAACCGTGATCGGCATTGATGTGGGCGGAAGCGGGAAGGGCTTTCACGCCGTCGCCCTGTGCAATGGCCAATTTGAATCGAAACACTTCACTAACGCACCAGAAGTAGAGGGTTGGTGTAATGCGAGATCCGCGCAGGTCATCGCCATTGATGCGCCTTGTGCCTGGGCAACTTCAGGCGGCTCACGACTCGCCGAGCGGTCGCTCATGGCCGGTGGGGAGACGATCCAGTGTTTCAAGACTCCCACCCGGACATCAGCCAAGGGCCGGGCTTTTTACGGCTGGGTGTTCAATGGAGAAAAGCTCTATCAAAGCCTCTTCCCTCATTACCGCCTTTTCGATGGCGCCAGCCAGAGCGGGAAGATCGTCCTCGAAACCTTCCCCCATGCGGTCGTGTGCTCATTGGCTGGTCATGTGATTTCCGCCCGGCCGAAGGCGACGACTCGGCGCAGGATGCTGCGGGAAGAGGGCTACGACGACGGTCCGCTCGCCAACATCGACTTCGTCGATGCCGCTCTGTGCGCCCTGACTGCCGAAAGATTCCTCCTCGGTTGCACGAATTCGTTTGGGGATCAGGAAGAGGGATTTATTGTGGTGCCAGACTGAGAAGGGGCGATACATGTTGCCGTCGGTTCTTAGCGTGTTGTCCCCCCGTAACCCGATTGCTCTCAGCGCAGGATGTCGTCGAGGTCTTTCTTCAGCACCTCAGCCTCCAGCCCGTCAGTAATGAACACGATGCGCGAGCGCCGTTCGGCATCCGGCCATTCCGGCAGCACGGTGGGGATGTGGATCAGTTGCTGCACGCCGTGCACCACCACCGGCCCGGCCTGACCCTCGACATTGAGGATGCCCTTGACGCGCAACAGCGCGTCGCCGCGCCGCTCGTTGAGCGTGGCCAGCCATTCGGACAATTGTGCCCAGGTGAGCGGGCGGTCGAGAATGACGTGGAAGGTGCGGATGCGCTCGCTGTGCGGCCCGTGGGTGGCGTGAGCGGCATCACCTTCATGATGATCGCCGTGTTCGTGGTCATGCGCGTGCTCGCCATGATGCGGGTGCGCCGCATCGTGCCATCCCGCAGCGTGGGCGCCGGCCGCCATCCCCAGCCAGCGCTGCACGTCGGCATTCTTGGTGGCAGGATCGTAGAGCCCGGCATATAGAAGTTCCGCCACCGGCAGCACGGCATCGGCGGTGCGCACCTGTGGCGCGGACGGATTGAGGCGGCTGAGGGTGGCGATCAGTGCTGTCGTGGCATCCGGGGTCGCAATATCGGTCTTGGTGATCACCAGCCGGTCGGCCATGGCGACCTGGCGCTCCGATTCGTGGTGTTTGGCGAGTGTCGCAAGGCCGTTCACCGCATCCACCGTGCACACCACGCTGTCGATGCGGGTATGCCCTGCGATGGTGGGTTCGGTCATCAGGATGTGCACAATGGGTGCCGGGTCGGCCAGGCCCGTGGTTTCCAGCACCAGGCGGCGAAAGCGCGGCACTTCACCGGCGCGCCGGCGCGCGAGCAGGCTCGCCATGGTCTCCACGAGGTCGTTTTTCACCGTGCAGCAGACGCAGCCCGAGTCGAGCAGCACCGTCTCGCCGTCGATCTTTTCAATCAGCGCATGGTCGAGCCCGATCTCGCCGAACTCGTTGACGATCACCGCGCTCTCGGCGGCCTCCGGGCTTTTCAGCAGGCGGTTGAGCAGTGTGGTCTTGCCGCTGCCGAGGAATCCGGTGAGGATGGTGATGGAGATGCGCTCGGGGTCGCTGCTCATGCTGCGGTTTCCTGTCGTTCCCGAGAAGCCCCGGCGGGGCGGCGAGGGTGGGGTCGCTGATTGGTTTTATGATACTGAATTGGGTAAGCTCTGGGAAAGAATGCGCTCGCATCGGCGGATGTGGAGCGCAGGGAGCGAATACCCGGGGTATCGTTGGTATGTCGCATGACCGCAGCTGGAAAACCGGATCGGGAGGAGAGCAATGAATTCGCAGGCGTCGGCAATTTTCAACGCATTTGCACGCTCGGCGCGACGCAATCCCGCTCGCCGAGCATTGACCTACCAGGGGCGCAACTGGACCTACGTGGCGCTGCAGGGCGCGGTGCAGTCGGCGGCGTTCCACCTCAACGCCATGGGTATACGCCAGGGCGACCGCGTGGCCTTCCTGGCGCGCAACAGCGA
>CAXNGL010000315.1:0-3926 GCA_964201515.1 Burkholderiales bacterium | reverse complement strand
CGATGCGAAAGCGCACCAGTTCGGCCAGGCGGTGCGGCAGCGTGGCGTGGTCGTATACGGCAACGCGCAATGCCTCCAGCGCCGCACCGTGTTTGGGGCGCAGCGCGAAGATGCGTTCGCGCTCCGGGCCTTCGCCTTCAGGAATTCGTATCCTCGTCATCATGATTCTCCCGATGGTTGGGTGCTGCAACAGGATTGACCCTCAATCCCGAACATTGCGCAGGTGTCGGCAACTACCTGTAACTGCCTGTGACTGCACGTCAGGCCATGCTGACGGCTGGTGCTGCTATTGAGCGGCAAGTCCGGCGGCCTTGGCGACCGCCTCCCACTTCGCGAAATCGCGGGCGATGCGCTCGCCGGCGCGTTCCAGCGATTCGGGCAGCACGGCGAAACCCAGCGCGCCGAACTGGTCCCTTCCTTCCGGCGACTGCAGCGCGGCCGAGAGTTCGCCGTTGAGCTTCTGCATGGCCTCGCGCGGCGTGGCGCTTGGCGCAAACAGGCCGAACCACGACGCGAATTCGTACCCGGGCGCGATCGACTCGTTGAGCGTCGGCAGCTCGGGGGCCAGGGGCGAGCGCGTCATCGTGGTCACCGCGATGCCACGCACCTTGCCGGCCTTTATCTGCGACAGGACGGTGCTGAAACTGGTGATGACCCCGGTGATCTGGCCCCCCAAGACATCCACCAGCGCCTGTCCCGCGCCCTTGTAGGGAACGGTCATGAAATCGGCCTTGATACTCTTGCGGAACATGTCGGTGGCGAGGATGGTGGAGGGGTCGGAGCCGGCAAAGCTGAGCGTACCCGGCCTGGAGCGGGCGAGTTGCGCCAGTTCCTGCGCGTTGGCCGCCGGCGTGGCGGTGCTCACCACCAGCACCAACGCCTGTTCGCCGAACACCAGGACCGGCTTCAAGTCCTTCTTCGGATCGAAGGGCTGGCCCTTTTCCGTTGCCGCGCCGATGGTAAAGCCGTTGCTCACCACCACCAGCGTGTGCCCGTCGGGCGCGGACTTGGCGACAAAATCGATGCCGATCGCGCCATTGGCGCCGGGCCGGTTCTCGACAATGACGCCCTGGCTCATGCGCGCGCCGAGCAGTTTGGCCGCCAGGCGCCCGGAGGCATCGGCCCCGCCACCGGGGGCGAACGGGACGATGATGCGGATGGGTTTGGTCGGGAAGCCTTGGGCGTACAACGTACCAGATGCAAGCAGCGAACCGATGAGTGTAACGGTGATGCCCAATAACAATCGCTTCATGACGCACTCCCGAATTTGTCGCTGCGCAATCGACACCTTTTAGCGCATGTGAGGGTCGGTGGCAAGGTGAATGCATCGGCCTATTTGGCTTTCCGAATGGCGTCGCGGGACGCTTCGATGTCGGCGCCCCATCCGGTGTCGGTCGCCGACGCCTGCAGTTCAATCATGCGCTGCCAGGAGTCGCTGAGATTGCGCAGCAGCGCGCGGCTGCGCAGCACCGCATCGGTGGAATATCCGGCAACGCGCTGCGCTAGCGCCATGGCGCTTGCCATCAATTCGTCCTGGCTCTCCGTGACTTCCGTCACCATGCCCCATCGCAACGCGTCGGCCGCGCTCAGTTTCTGCTGCAACCAGACCAGCTGCGTGGTCAGGCCAATGGGCAGGTAGCGGCTCATGCGCGAGCAGGTCACCGCGCCCCAGTCGAGCCCGCGCGGTCGCAGGTAGGCGCTCGCATGGGCGACCCTGAGGTCACAGGAGAGTGCAATCTCCACGCCGCCCGCCACCGCGGGCCCGTTCAATGCAGCCACGACCGGGAGCGGCGCATCGGCGATTGCGGCCAGGGCTTCCCAGGAGCGTTTGACGAACTCCTCGCGATCTGCGTCCGAGGCAACGAGCCCGGTCTCCGCACCGGAACAGAAATTGCGCCCGGCACCCGTCAGCAGGATGGCACGCGCGCCGCGCGACCGGGCCGTGCCCACCGCCTCCAGCAGCCTGACCAGCATGTCGGTGGTCAATGCATTGCTGCGCTCGGGTCGGTTCATGGTCAGGCGCAGGACGGAACCGTCAAGCTCGGCGAGGAGGCTGCTCACGTGTTGCCCCTTTCTCTTTTATTCAAAGCCCAGCAGTTTCATGAACTGCCCAAGGCGTGCCGACGAGCCCGGTTTGGGGGACTCGTATCCCCTGGGTAGCCTGCCGGTGTCGTAGATGGTCATGCCGCCGGGGTCGTCGTTGACCACCTTGTTGCCTTCCTGGGACATCACGTAGTTTGCGAACAGGCGTCCCGCGTTGGGGTGCCTGGCTTTGACGCGCGAGGTCAGGGTGACCTGAATTTCCACACCAGTGCTCGGCGACATGGCGACCCATTCAACCGGTGCTCCCTTGTCCTTTAGCCCCTGAACCTGGGCCAATATCGTCGGTACCTGAAAGCTGCCTTCGCCTGCCGCGAGCGCGTTGATGGCGGGCACGCCGCCGCTGTAGCGCCGTGGATCTTGCGCGCGCAGCTGGGTGAAGAAGTTCTCGCCGTGCTTCTCCAGAATCAGCGTCCAGTGATCACTCTGGGCGCCAGATGTTCGTGGATCGACCATGATGACCTGGCCCTTGAATTTCGGATTGAGCATGTCGGGCCATTCCTTTGGCACCTCGGCTGCGGTGATCTTGCGCGTGTTGTAGGCAAGGCCCCAGGGCGCCACCTGGATGATGGCCGTCGGCCCCATCATGAACTTCGCGGGAAACTCCCCGCTGGTCAACACCGGGATGCCCGCAGTTGCCACGGGTTCCAGCCAGCCCTTGCCAATCCCGAACTCGGCGTACTCGATGGAATTTCCTGCATTGAGAACGACATCTGCGACAAACGTTCCTGCCTCGGCTTCGGTCGAGTAACGTTGCTGCAGCGGCGAGCCGGCCATCCGCAGGAACTGGACCTTGATGCCGTATTTCTTGGTAAAGGCGTCCCTGATGCGATTGGCCACGTTCTCCGTCGGCGTCGAATAGAAGGTCAATTCGCCCTCGGCCTTGGCACCCTTGATCAGTGCGTCAAGCTGGTTTTGTGCTTCGGCTGCCGCTCGCTGGGCGTGAGCAGTAGAGGCGAAGCCAAACCCGGCGATCAGTAGGGAACCCAGCAGGTGCAGGCCGGTGCAGAGGTTTTTTCGCATGATTTTCTCCTGGTGATATGGAAAACGAGCCTACGTCATTCAGTATCTATGCCTTGCTTCTGGCCATGGTCTTTCGTGGCGGTCGGCAAAACGCCGCCACCAGTCCGCGCGTCGACATGCCAGTCTCCAGTCCCCAGAGTGCCTTGGGCGCGAGCGCTGCGTGGTCTCCGAGCAGCGGCGCGGCAAAGCGCGCGAACTTTCGATCAAGGTCTGAGTCGGTGGCGCGTGTGGCTGGATCGCCCGGGTCGCCGGCGCCGTATTTGGACTGGGCGAAAAATTCCGTGCCTCGGGCATGCACCTTCACCTTGGTGAGCGCACCCGTGGCCCGGCGCGGCGGCACGCTCAGTTCCCGATAGAGATCGTCCCGGGCCTCTTCATCCGGGTGCATTTGGATACGGGCGATCATGTCCCGCAGGGCCTTGCTGCGGAACACCTTCGGGTCCTGCCAATGCTCCATCGGGATGCCGAGCGCGATCACGCTCAACAGGTAGGGATAGCTCACCTGCGCATCCAGATAACGCGTCGGTTTGGACTTCGAGAACAACTTCTGGCTGGGCGCGTGCAGGTACACGTCGATCTTGTGGATTTCCTCGGGCTGCAGGTGGTTCTCCTCGATCACGGTGCGCATGGCGCGCAGTGCCGGTCGCATCCAGGTGCCCGCCGGCTCAAGCTTGAACGACACTTCCTGAATCCACCAGCGCGTGCCCAGTTCACGGGTCATGATGTCCCAGTCTACGCTCGTTGCGCCAACCATCTTCCAGAATCCGGTGGGGCCGTCGAGCGCGGTGTCGTCACCGTCAACG
>CAXNGL010000314.1:0-3927 GCA_964201515.1 Burkholderiales bacterium | reverse complement strand
GCTGTTCTATCCGGTCGCCATCATCGTCGTGGCGTTCGTCATCACCGCGGTGATCATGATCTTCGTTATTCCGGCGTTCAAGCAGGTGTTCACAAGCTTTGGCGCCGACCTGCCGGCGCCAACGCTGATCGTGATGGCCATTTCCGATTACTTCGTTAAATTCTGGTATCTCATCTTCGGCGGTATCGGCGGGGGGGTGTACGGATTTCTCCATACGTGGAAGCGGTCGATCCCCGTCCAGATATTCATGGACAAGTTGTTGTTGCGAGCACCGGTGTTCGGCCACTTGATCAGGATCTCAACTATCGCCCGCTGGACGCGCACGCTATCGACAATGTTCGCTGCCGGCGTCCCCCTGGTAGAGGCACTCGACTCTGTCGGTGGCGCATCCGGAAACTATGTCTACGTCGCCGCCACCAAGGAAATCCAGAACAAGGTCAGCACAGGCTCCAGCCTGACAGTGGCCATGCAGGAGTCCAACCAGTTTCCCAGCATGGTGATCCAGATGGTTTCCATCGGCGAGGAGTCGGGCGCGCTCGACAGCATGCTGAGCAAGGTCGCGGACTTCTTCGAGGCCGAGGTCGATGATGCCGTTGATGCCCTGCAATCCCTGATGGAGCCGTTGATCATGGTCGTTCTCGGCGTCCTGATCGGCGGCATGGTCATTGCGATGTACCTGCCGATTTTCAAGCTCGGTCAAGCCGTCTAAATCGCGTGAGCTTTCCCCTTAAGGTTCCGGCTCCAAGGACAGCGCGCGGGAACAGTCTGTGGCGGATGATGGCCCTGTGAATTCGCTGTTATGGATCAGCCAACCGGCCGTTCTGCCGTGGGCCGCGCTCGTCTTCGGCCTGATGGTCGGTTCCTTCTTGAATGTGGTCATTCATCGGTTGCCGAAGATGATGGAGCGCGAGTGGCAGGAACAATGTGCTGATCTGCGCGGTGAGACAACGCCCGCGACCAAAGGAATCAAGCTCGGCCTGGCGACGCCGAGATCGCGGTGCCCGTCATGCGGGCACGGCATCACCGCACTCGAGAATATCCCCCTGGTCTCTTACGCATGGCTTGGCGGCCGCTGCTCGGCCTGCGGCACGCGGATTTCTCCTCGCTATCCCGTGGTCGAGCTGGTGTCTGGCGTTGCAGCGGCGTATTGCGCCTGGCGATTCGGTCCGACGCTGGCGGCGCTGGGGGCCATGGTCTTCATCTGGGTCATCCTGGCAGCCAGCCTCATCGACTTCGATACCCAGTACCTGCCCGACTCCATGACCTTGCCTTTGCTGTGGCTGGGCCTCCTGCTGAACCTGGGCGGCACCTTTACCGACCTGCGATCTGCCGTCATCGGTGCTGCTGCAGGGTACTTGTCGCTCTGGATTGTCTATTGGGGATTCAAGCTGGCTACAGGCAAGGAAGGAATGGGCTTTGGCGATTTCAAGCTGCTGGCCGCCATTGGTGCCTGGCTTGGCTGGACCATACTGCCCGTGGTCATCCTGCTCTCCTCACTGGTTGGATCAGTGGTCGGAATCACCTTGATCCTGGTTACCCGGCGAGGACGCGATGTCCCCATCCCCTTTGGCCCTTACCTGGGTGCGGCCGGGATCATTGCGCTCTTCTGGGGCAATCAACTCAGCAACATCATCTGGTCTCGGTTGGCCTGATGAAATACGTCGTTGGCCTGACAGGTGGGATCGGATCAGGGAAAAGTGCCGTAGCGGCATTGTTTTCCGATCTCGGGGTTGAAGTGGTCGACTCGGATGCCATTGCCCATGAACTGACAGGACCCGGGGGGGCCGCGATCGGCGCCATACAGACTGCCTTCGGCCAGCAATACGTGACGCCCTCCGGGGCGCTGGACCGGGAACAGATGCGCAGACTCGCTTTCGAGAATCCCGACTCACGCAAGACCCTGGAAGCCATCCTGCATCCGCTCATACGCGAAGAGAGTGCCCGTCGCACCGACAACGCCAGGAGCGCCTACGTCATACAAATGGTGCCGCTCCTGGTTGAAACCGGGGCGTCTGACGGTCGCTACCAGCGGGTATTGGTGGTGGATTGCCCGGTGGAGACCCAGATCCAGCGCGTCATCCAGCGCAATGGACTGTCACGCGACCATGTCATGCGCATCATTCAGGCACAGGCCCCGCGGGCGGTCAGGCTGGCGCATGCAACGGAGGTCATCGAGAACAGCGGCGGCATCGAGGCGCTCGCCCCCAGGGTCCGGCAACTGCACCAGGCCTATCTTGAGACGGCTCGCCGGTTCGGCGACCCGAGCGCGCCCGCGTCGCCCGGCACCGGGCCATCCGATGGAAGTACACGCGAAAAGGGGCTAGGCAACGCCGTGCCGAATGGGCGAGAATCGGGGCGGATCCCTGAACCGGTTGAAGCGCCCTTGATCGTTTACGAATATCCCCTCACCGAACGTATCAGGACATTGCTACGACTGGAGGATCTTTTCGAGCGCATTCACCATTTCGACGCGAGGGAGGATGCGCTTGACCATCACATCGCGCTCCTCACGCTGTTCGAGATTATCGAGGTCGCCGGCCGTGCGGACTTGAAGTCAGACCTTCTGCAGGAACTCGAACGCCAGAAGCAGGTATTGATGTCATTCAAGAGCAATCCCGATGTTGCTCAGGATGCGTTGTCCGCGGTCATTTTCGATGTCGAGCATGCTCTCGGCGCATTGTTCGGCATGACCGGAAAAATCGGGCAGTACCTGCGCGAAAACGAATGGTTGATGAGCATCAAGCAGCGCACCGGGATCCCGGGAGGCGCGTGCGAGTTTGATTTGCCGGCCTATCATTACTGGCTGAATCAGGATTGCGCGACACGAAGCGCCGACCTGAGCGCATGGATATCACCGCTGTACCCGTTGCGCGACGGAACGGCGATCGTCCTCAAGCTGCTGCGCGAGGGCGGGAAACCAACAAAGCATGTTGCCCCGCAAGGGACTTTTTCACAGATGCTCGGCGGACGAACGTCGCAGATGGTTCGCATACGCCTGCTGCGAAGCGCCCAACTGGTCCCCGAGATCAGCGCCAACAAATATGCCCTGAATGTGCGCTTTACCAGTTTCAGCACTGAACCGCGCCCCAAGGTCTCGGAATCGGACGTCGAGTTTGAACTGACCTTCTGTAACCTGTAGACACGTCTTTTGCCGTCCAACGGCATCCACTGCTTCTCCACAAGTCCCTATTAAACAAAGAAGTTTTGTCCTATACTGCTCTTTATGGTCCACCGGCATCCGGTAGTTTTTGAGTAGCCAGGCGAGTAGCCAGACGGGCCGTGAGTAGCTAGAAATTGCGTAGCTACTCAACCGCCGGCAAGGGGCAGAGTCATGGGAACGATACGCGACGTGCAGGTCCGCAACTGGATCAACGCAGGCAAAGCGGTGGCGAAATCCGACGGTGATGGGCTCACCTTCACCCTCTCCTCAGGCGGTACCGCAAGCTGGGTGCTTCGCTATCGTCTCAGCGGCAAGCAGCGGGAGTTGACCCTCGGGCGCTATCCCGACGTAACCATCGCCGCCGCCCGAAAGCTCGCAACAGAGAAGCGCGTCGAAGTGCAGCAGGGCGTCGATGTCGCGCGGAAAAAGCAAAAGACCAAACTGGAATCGGCGCGCGCGTGGACGTTCAAGCGCCTGGCCGATGACTACCTCACCAGAGCGAGCGAACACCTGGCGACGCTCACCATTGACGGACGGCGGCAGCAATTGCGCGACTACGTCCACGGCCGCATCGGCCACCTGTCCGCGCGCGAGGTGTCGCCCGGCGACATCGTGGACATCGTCGAGCGCAGCGGTGAAAAATCGCTGCACGTCGCGCGGCTGGTGCTGATCGCAATCCGCGAAGTGTTCGCACACGGCGTGGCGCGCCATGTGGTCGAGGGCAATCCCTGCGCCCACATCAAGGCCAAGGCCATCATCGGGGCACC
>CAXNGL010000313.1:0-3975 GCA_964201515.1 Burkholderiales bacterium | reverse complement strand
CGGAAAAAACGGCATCCCTCCAAAAGGGTTCACGCGGCAGCGGTGTAAGGCCGCCAAGCATCACCGCGACAAGCACGATGACAGCACCGCGAACCAGCCCGAAGAGCCCGCCCAGCAAGCGATCGGCCCATCCCAGCCCCGCGGCCTTGGCCGCCTTGGACAGAATGAGCCCAATGAGCCCCGACAACAGCCATGTGCCGACAAAAATCACCAGGAACGCGATCAGTCCTGCCAGAAATGACCCGAGGCTCTCCGGAAGCATACGCGCCACGACCTGGGTGAATGCCGTCGCCAGGACAAATGCGGCGACCCATCCCAGCACTGAAACCAGTTCGCGCACGAACCCGTGCAGCAGGCTCCACAACAACGACACACCGAGCACCGACAGCACCGCATAGTCGAACCAGGTCATTCAACATCCCGGGCCGTACGCCGAAGGAACCTCTGAAAAAGCCCGAGTTCTGCAAGAGCCTTCATTCAGGTTCCCTCTGGGGTCGGGAGATCCACAAGCGGGCGGAGCCCCCTTGTCAATATCTCCCCTAACGCGATGCAACCGCGCCAACGTCAACACCCCTGGCTTTCAACTTTTCATGCGCCCTGTCGGCTGCGTCACGGCTTGGAAACGGGCCGGCCATGACCTTGACCTTGACCTTGACCACGGACCCCTTGCCGCTTTCAGTGTCAGGCACCGCTTCGGTGAAGCTCTTGAATCCGGCGCTGGCGACCCAGCCGCGCACTTTCTTGACGTTTTCGGGATTGCGAAACAACCCCAACGGAATCACAAAAGACTCCGACGTGACCCCGGCTGCTGCGTCGGCTTTTGCGGGAACCGCGGCGGCCTTCGCCGCCGGCTGCTTGGACGCATCCGCCTTTGCCGCCACCGATTTAGCCGGGTCGGACTGGACCACCTCGGCCTTCGCCACATCGGACTTGGCGGCCGCAGGATTGGCAGCATCCGATTTTGCCTGGGCAATCGCGTCCGGCCGCAACGGTGCCCTGGCTTTCGCCGATTCGCTCGACTGGGCCGCCTTTTCGCCTTTGTCCACCGCGGCGGGCTTGTCCTGGCCAACCGCCGTAGTCGCAGCGACAGGCGGAGTGGATGCCGCTGGCGCAGGTTTTTCCCCCTCGGTAACCGGCTTTGAAGTCTCGGACTTAGCCGCTGCATCAACCAGGGATTGGGGGGCCGCCTTGGGCTCGGTAGCAGGCAATACCCTCGTCTCAAATCGCCCGGCATCCTGGCTGGGAATCTGGATGGTGAGATCTTGCGAGATCGGTTTGGGCTCCCGATCAAAGATGATCGGAAGGACAATCACGACAAAAACAACCAGCGCGATGGCCCCAACCAGGCGGCGCCTGGCCCGGCGCCGCAATTCGATCGCTTCCTGATTGTCAGCCACTAGCGTCGCCCGCCGCGTGGAACCCCTGCGCCGACCGCAACGCCCGCATTAGCGAAGCGCATCAACGCAGTTGGCAGCGCTGTTGTCGACATAGGCAAGTTCCAGAGATCCTAGAAAAACACTGTACAAGGGGGCCTGCCCGCTTGTACATCCCCCGACTTTGGAGGGAGGCTTGTTATTGAGCTACTCATGGTCCGGACTTAATCCGCGCTTGCCTCGGAATTTTCGCCGGCCGGCCTGCGGGTTTCCGCGTGAATCTGCTTCAGAGCCTCAGCAACGGTCAGAAACGATCCAAACACGACAATTCTATCACCCTCGACTGCACGTCGCCGCGCTTCGACGAGGCCTTCTTGCGGCGAATCGAACTGCCGGACCTCGCCTCCCGCCCCGCTCGCTTCGATGGCGCGCGCCAATGCATCGCTGCCGGCCCCGCGGGGGCCCGACAGCGTCACCGCATGCCAGGCCGTGATTCGACCGCGCAGCGCGCGGCACACGCCGACCATGTCCTTGTCGCTGAGCATGCCAAACACGGCGTAGGTTTCCGGGAAGAAACCCATGTTGGACAGGTTGTCCGCCAGCACCGCCGCAGCGTGTGGATTGTGTGCCACATCCAAAACGATGGATGGGCGGCCGGGCAGCACCTGGAATCGCCCCGGCAACTCGACTTCGGAAAAGCCACGCCGGACATCGTTCATGCTGACCGGCACCTGCCCGGCAATCGCATCCAGTGCGGCCAACGCCGCAGAAGCATTGAGCAATTGATTGGCGCCGCGCAATGCCGGATAGGCCAGCCCCGCCCGCCTGCTGTCCCGGCTCCAATACAACCATTGCTGCCGATCACCCTTGTGGCCAAAATCGCGACCGATCAATCGCAGGTCCGCGCCGATTTTTTCCGCGTAGGCCAGCACGCTGGACGGTGGCAGCGGATCGGACACAACCGCAATCTTTCCCGCTCGAAAGATGCCCGCCTTTTCCGCACCGATTTTTTCGCGCGTATCCCCGAGGTAGTCCATGTGATCCATATCCACGCTGGTCAGGACGGCACAGTCGGGATCAAAAATATTGACCGCGTCCAGGCGCCCGCCCAGGCCCACTTCAAGGATCACGACATCGAGTGCGCTGTCCGAGAAAATATCCCAGGCAACCAGGGTGCCGTACTCGAAGTACGTCAATGGCACGGGCGCCGGCGACTCTGCATTGAACCGTGCTGTATCAACCCGGGAAAATGCCTCGCACAGCCGCCGGGCGCTTGCCTCCTCACCATTCACACGGATGCGCTCGGAATAGCGCAGCAGGTGCGGCGACGTATGCAGCCCGACCCTGTAACCAGCGGCACGCAGCATGGCCTCCAGCATGAAGCAGGTGGATCCCTTGCCATTGGTGCCACCGACGGTGATGATCGGGCCCGCAAAACTTCGTCCGCTAGTGCGCTCCATCGCATCGCGGACCGCCGCAACCCTTTCCAGCCCCATGGCGATGGCCTTCGGATGCTGGCCCTCCACATAGTCGAGCCATTGCGCAAGGTCGCGTTGGCCGTTCGCCCGCGAGGCCGTCACCTGGACACGGCCAGGTCGAATCGCCTGAAAACTTGTCGCATCGGCATCTTTGGGCCCGGGCGCCGATATGCGCTGGGAAGACAGGATCGCAAGCGCGAAGCGTCGGTCGACAGTGGCATTGCCCTCATGGTCCCGGCGGCGGCAACTGCATCAGCAGAGAGATCAACTGCGCCAGCTTGTCACGCAGCTGGCGTCGATCGATGATCATGTCGATGGCGCCCTTCTCGAGCAGGAACTCAGAGCGCTGGAATCCTTCCGGCAGTTTTTCACGCACCGTCTGCTCGATCACGCGTGGGCCGGCGAATCCGATCAGGGCCTTTGGCTCGCCGATCACGACATCTCCCAGAAAGGCGAAGCTGGCCGACACGCCGCCCGTCGTCGGGTCGGTCAGAATTGAAATGAACGGCAGTTTTCGCGCCGCCAGTTGCGTGAGCGCGGCGGTGGTCTTTGCCATCTGCATGAGCGACAGCATTCCCTCCTGCATGCGCGCCCCGCCACTGGCCGTGAAGCAGATAAAGGGCAGGTTGTTGTCGAGGCAGACGCGAACACCGCGTACAAACCGTTCGCCAACCACCGACCCCATTGTTCCCGCCATGAACTCAAACTCCAGCACCGCGACCACCACGGGTATGGTCTTGATCGCGCCTTGCAGCACGATCAGTGCTTCGCTCTCCCCTGTGTTCCTGGCCGCATCATCCAGCCGGTCGGAGTACTTGCGGCTGTCCTTGAACTTGAGCGTGTCGATCGGAACCACTTCAGCCCCGATCTCGAAGCGCCCTTCGGGATCAAGCAGCATGTCCAGGCGATCGCGCGCGCGCATCCGATTGTGATGCTCGCATTTCGGGCAGACACCGAAATTCTTTTCCAGATCGGTGGCATAGAGCACCGCACCGCAGGAATCGCACTTTGACCACAGGCCCTCGGGCATGTTCTTGCGCGCGGACACCGCGCTGGAGCGCTTGATCTTCGGGGGCAACAGTTTCTGCAACCAACTCATGACCCCGCTCCGTCCATGGCCGAGC
>CAXNGL010000312.1:0-3977 GCA_964201515.1 Burkholderiales bacterium | reverse complement strand
CGCGCGCCGCGCCCGACGGTCACACACTTCTTTACTCCGACAATTCCACATTCGTGATCAATCCGCATCTGTTCAGCAAGATGCCGATCGATCCGTTGCGTGACCTGGAGCATATTGCCCTGGTCATGTCGCTGTCGCCGGTGCTCGTTGTCAATACAGGACTACCAGTCAACAACATCGCCGAGCTGCTGACCCATGCCAGAGCTAACCCGGGAAAGCTCTCGTATGCGTCGGTGGGGCCGGGATCGTCTCCACACCTGGCGATGGAGTATTTCAACAAGCTGGCGGGATTGTCCATGCTGCATGTTCCCTACAAGGGCACCGCCCCCGCGCTGACCGATCTGCTCGGCGGCCGCGTCAACTTCCTCGTGGCCACGCTGAGCATCATGGAACAGCATGAGAAAGCCGGCGGGCTCAGGGTTCTTGCCAGTGCAACGGACAGGCGTCCATCTACGCGTCCTGGCCTGCCCACCATCGGCGAAACGCTCAAGGGCTATGCGATCACTTCGTGGTACGGGCTGGCTGCCCCTAAGGGTACCCCCGCGCCGTTGCTGGACAAGATCAATACGGATGCCCTCTCGGCGGTGCTGGATCCCAAGTTCCGGAGCAGCTACATGGCGCCGCAAGCGCTGGAACCTGGCAGCGGGTCGCGGCAGGAATTCCTTGAGAGAGTGAAAGCGGACTTCGCGCTGTGGCAGGGTATCGTCAAGCTGTCAGGTGCCAAGCTGGATTGAGATGACAGCACTTCGAGCGCGCCTGCGGCGTCCAAACCGCGGGGCTCGCACTAGCCGACTGTCTGCAGCGTATGTCGCCTGTACAACGCCGCCAGGCGTTGTGATGAGTAAAGGGTGATTGAACTTTCCCCGGCAGCCGTGCACTCGCTATTCAGGCTGGATTCCGGCTGCCTTGAGTGCGTTACCCCACTTCGGCTCTTCAGACTTGATGTAAGCGGCCAACTGTTCGGGCGTGTGGATCACCGGTTCAGCCCCCATGTTGCGCAGGAACACGTTCATTTCTTCGGTCTTGAGAATCTCGTTGACGACTGCATTCAGCCGGTTGACGACGGGCTGAGGTGTACCCAATGGCGCCACGAATCCCGTCCAGCCGAAGAATTCAACGCGTTCGGGCAGGAGCTCACTCAGCGTCGGCACGTCCGGAAGCACGTTGGAACGCCGCGCCGATGTCACCGCGTAGGGCTTCACCGAACCTGCGCGGATATGCGGAAGGGTCAATGCGATGTCGTTGATCATGATCGGCACCTGGCCGCCGAGCAGTTCGGTGACGGCCTGTGTGCCCGCCTTGTACGAAATGGCCACCCAGTCGATGCCCGCAACCTGCTTTACGCTGGCACCGATCACCGCACCAGTGGCGTTTGAATAAGCGTAGCTCAATGCGCCGGGGCGAGCCTTGGCATAATCGACGAGTTCCTTAAATGTGTTGGGCGCAAGGTTCTTGGCGCCAACGATGACCGTGGCCACCGAGAAAAACGACGCAATTGGTGCCATCTCCGTCATCGGGTTATAGGGCAGGTTCTTAATCAGGTGCATGGCGGCCACCGTGCTGGTTGACGAGATCATGGTCAACGTGTATCCGTCTGGAGCAGCCCGCAAACCCGCATTCGTGCCGATGCTGCCACTGGCCCCGGCGCGATTCTCGACGACCACCGGTTGGCCGAGTGGAACACTCATCTTCTGCCCGATCAGGCGGACCGCGGCGTCCGATGTGTTGCCCGGTGGCGCGGGGACAATGATTCGAAGGGGCTTGTTGGGGAACACTTGCGCGCCTGCTCCATGACCGGCGAGCAGTGCGGCGCAGAAGAGGCCCAGCGCCAAGGGATTTTTTTCGCGAGTCGTTTTCATGCTTCCTCCAGTCAACAACAGGATTCCGCCGCAGTGCCAAGTGCCTTCAGCGCACGTGTGCCCGCGCTCTTTCAGTATGGCTCATGCGCTCTCGGTTTCGCCCTCGATGGGCAGGTCCATGGCGTCATGATCGAATCACGCTATATCTCGAATCCCGCCATTCCACTGGGAAGCCCAAGCAGGATGCGTCCATAGGCCGGTCCGACCACATCCCACTGCAGGGTGAAGTTGGCGGCGCCGGCGTGAATGTCCCGCCATGAGCGCTGGATTGGATTGCTCGTATACAAGGCGGACCCGCCACCCGCAGCGAAGATCAGGTCGATGGCTTCGACGCACAGCCCGGCGCAGTATGCCGTGTCACGCCTCACCTTGGCTGCATAGGCCTGGTCCATTTTTCCGGTCGTCTCGATCATTAGCGCCGTGTCATCGAGGCGACGGCGCACGGTCATTTCCACGGTGTCGAGCAGCGCAGCTGCCTTGCCGATGCGCTGTTGCAGCGTGACGTGGCCACTGACGCCCTGTCCGGACGAGAGCGCTGCGGTCTTGCGCGCCTTGGCGGAAAAGCCTTCCAGTGCTCCAAGGGCGGCGCCATACAAGGTGGACACCAGCACATAGCCCCCGGCGGCCCAGATGGGAAACTTGAACAGCGCCTGCGGGTTGGACTTCAGACCGGGGGACGTGAGGCCCAGGATATCGCTGTAGGCAACGCTGCGATATTCCGGCACGAACGCCCCGTCCATGCTGACGTCCTTGCTGCCGGTTCCCTGCAGGCCCGCCACACGCCAGGTGTCGTGGATGGCATAGTCCTGCCGCGGCACCTGGAAGTACCGCCGCTCCGGCGCGGCGCCCGCTTCCGCAGTCACCATGGCGCCGAGCTGAACCCACTGGCACGGGTCGATGCCGCTGGAGAACGGCCAACGTCCGCTCAGGAGGTATCCGCCCTCGACGCGTTCGGCTTTGCCGGAAGGAAAGACATAGGAGGAGCCGACCAGGGTGTCAGCCGACGGCCCCCAGATCTCGTCCTGCGCACGGTCGGGCCAGTGCGCCAGCAGCAAGTGGTGGCTGGCGATGTTGCCGAGCACCCAGGACGAGGAGGCGCATCCCTTGGCCAGTTCGGAGCACACGTCAAAAAAAATCGTCGGGGCAAGCTCATAGCCGCCGACGCGGCGCGGCTGGACGATGCGGAACAGGCCCGCCGCGTGCATCTTGTCGACGATCGCGGGCAGGACCTGTCCGGCTTGTTCGGTTTCATTCGCGCAGGCAGCCAGTTCCGGGATCAGGGCGCGCGCCCGTTCGACTACCTCGGCATAAAAGTTGCCATGGCTAACGGGTGCATTCAAGCCTTGGCCCTCCCGGCGGCATCCACGTTGGCTGGGCGAAAATTCAATTCCACGGTGATCCCATTCGGATCGGTAATGAAGAGCTGTTTCAGTGACATCTGCGTAACCTCGCGAGCAGTATAAGCAACCGCATGCGCGGTGAGGTGGGAGCAGAAATGCTCGTAATCGGTTGCTTCGAACGCCACATGGTCGATCGAGCCGCTGCCAACCAGGGTGTCGAGGTCGCGCTTGCCCAAGTGTGCCTCGAGTTGCGCCATCGCTTCGGTGTTACTTGGATCGACACCGGAAATATGCACCACTGGTGTGCCAGTGCGGTCATACATCCAGGCGCCGGGGCGGGTGCTGGGGCGATATCCCGATTTTAAGCCAAGAACATCGGCGTAAAACTTGACGGTCTCATCCGGTTTCGTCGTACGGATGTTGTAATGCTCAAGGCGCAGCTCAGGCATTTCATATTCCCTTCGCGTTGAACGAGTCTGGAAGATCGAACCTGCGAGTTTCGCGGTATGTTGTAATGGTGTTGCAGTGGGACAGTTGAGGCAAGGGTCTGTTTCTTATATCAGCTATGCCAGTAAGGTTCAACAATGAAGGCCGTAGGATGAAAGGTGTGGTGTATGGACCTGAAGCGCCTTGAGTACCTGATGCAAGTAGCCGAATTCGGCAGCTTTACCAAGGCGGCATCGGTGATCGGAATTGCGCAGCCGGCGCTCGGCCGCCAGATCCAGAAGCTTGAGTCGGAGTGCGGCGTGCGACTTCTCTATCGTCACGGTCGTGGCGT
>CAXNGL010000311.1:0-3980 GCA_964201515.1 Burkholderiales bacterium | reverse complement strand
CCGAGCAGCGTCGAGCGCATCACCGACTGTTCGCTTGAGATCGGGTTAATCAGGCGCAGCGGCGCCTCGTTTGCAGCGAGGTCGGCTTCCCACTTCTGCGCGGCAAAGCTGAAATTGATGACTTCCTGGAAATCGCCTGCTGCCAGCAGACGACGTATCTCGTGCAGGGAGCGTCGGCCCTCGGGCTCGGTGCGCATGAGGGCGGACACCACGGGCGGCAGCGCGGGAATGCGCTCGAACCCATGCACGCGCGCCACTTCCTCGATCAGGTCTTCCTCTATTTCGATGTCGAAACGCCAGGCCGGAGGCGTGACGACGAACGCATCGCCCCCCTTCCCCGCCTCCACGACAGCAGCGAGCTGCAACCGCTGGAATATCTGCACCACCTCGTCCTTCGTCACAGGAACACCGATGATCTTCTGCGCACGTGCGAGGCGCATGCAGACCGGCGGGCGTTCGGGCAGGCGCGCAACGACATCGGCCGTCGGTCCGGGTTGGCCGCCGCAGATGTCAAGTATCAGGCGCGTCGCACGCTCAATACCATCGACGTTGTTGCTGAAGTCCACGCCCCGCTCAAATCGGTGGGATGCGTCGCTGGTGAAGTTGTAGCGCCGCGCGCGACCCGCAATCGCACCTGGAAAGAAAAAAGCCGACTCAAGGAAAATATGGCGCGTGCCCAGGTCAGCCTTGGTGGAATCACCGCCCATGATGCCAGCCAGCCCAATGGGCCCTGTTGCGTCCGTGATGCACAATACGTCCTCATCCACCGCGACCATCTGTTCATTGAGCAGCACAACACGCTCGCCGCTGCGTCCGCTGCGAACGTCGATGCTGCCCGACAACTTGTCCAGGTCATAGACATGCAATGGCCGGCCCAGCTCGAGCATCACGTAATTCGTGACGTCCACCAACGCCGATATGGATCGCTGCCCGGCCCGCTCCAGGCGCTCCTTCATCCACGCAGGCGTCGGCGCAGACGCATTCACATTCCGGATCACGCGCCCGGCGAACCGTCCGCAACCATCGGGGGCGGAAATTGTTATCGGGAACGTAACAGTGTGCTCGGCCGGCACCGCGAGAACGCCGGGCGACTGAAGCTTGGCCCCCGTCAGCGCAGCCACCTCGCGTGCCACACCCAGTACCGACAGGCAGTCGGCCCTGTTGGGGGTCAGCTTGATGGTAAAGACCACGTCATCGAGGCCCAGCACGGCACGGATATCCTCACCGACGACTGTATCGGCATCCAGTGCGAGCAAGCCGCTGTGATCTGCTGACAGGCCCAGCTCACGCGCAGAACAAAGCATGCCGCGGCTCTCCACGCCACGCATTTTTGCCGGCTTGATTTCAAACGGCTTGTCGGGGCTTTCTCCCGGAAGCTTTGCCCCTACCAGTGCACAAGGAACCTTCATTCCGACAGCCACGTTGGGCGCCCCGCACACGATCTCCAGCGCAGACCCGGTGCCGGCATTCACGCTGCAAACCGACAGCCGGTCTGCATTCGGATGCTTTGCCACCGTCAGCACCTCGGCCACGACCACGCCCGAAAACGGCGGGGCCACTGGCTCGCAGGCCTCGATCTCGAGGCCTGACATCGTCAGCAGGTGCGCAAGTTCCTCCGTCGTCAGCGACGGGTTGACCATGGATCTCAACCAGCGTTCGGAGAATTGCATGGCCAGGTCAGTTGAACTGCTTCAGGAAGCGCAAGTCGCCATCGAAGAACAGGCGAAGGTCATTGATACCGTAACGGAGCATGGTCAAGCGCTCCAGGCCGGAACCAAAGGCAAAGCCGACATGGCGCTCAGGGTCAAGGCCGTAATTGCGGATTACCATGGGATGCACCTGCCCTGCACCCGATATCTCGAGCCAGCGTCCCTTGAGGGGGCCGCTCTCGAATGCCATATCTATTTCCGCCGAAGGTTCGGTGAAAGGGAAAAAAGACGGGCGAAAGCGCACCTTCAGGTCCTCGGACTCGAAGAAACGCCTGAGGAAGTCGGTATAGACACCTTTGAGGTCGGCAAAACTGATGTCCTCGTCGATCCACAGGCCTTCGACCTGGTGGAACATCGGCGAGTGGGTCGCATCCGAGTCGACGCGGTAGGTGCGCCCCGGAGCGATGACCTTGATTGGCGGCTTGTGCTGGCGTGCATAGCGCACCTGCATCGGACTGGTATGCGTGCGCAATAGCAATGGCAGGCCCGAAGCATCGCGGGCATCGACGTAAAACGTATCCTGCATTGACCGCGCCGGATGGTTTGCCGGATTGTTCAACGCTGTGAAGTTGTACCAGTCGGTTTCAATTTCCGGCCCATCGGCAATGTCGAAACCGATGGATCCGAAGATGGCTTCGATTCGCTGCCAGGTCCGGATGACTGGATGAATCCCGCCAGTACCCACCCGTCGTCCGGGCAAGGTCACGTCGAGGGACTCTTCGGCAAGCCGCGCATCCATGCCCGCAGCCGCGATGCCCTCGCGCCGGGAGACCAGCGCCGCCTCGATCCGCTCCTTGACTGCGTTGATGCGCGCACCTGCTTCGCGCCTCTGCTCGGCAGGCAGCTTTCCCAGGCCCTTCAGCGCCTCGGACACGACACCGGTTTTCCCAAGGTAGCGCGCCTTGATGCGCTCGAGTTCGGCAGCATCGGCCGCGCCCGCGAACTCCGAGCTTGCCTGTCCAATCAGCGCTTCGAGGTCTTGCATCATTGCGGGGTTCAAGTCGGAAGTTAAATCGCCGCATCCCCGACCACCGAACCGAGCGTCCCGGCATTCAAACTGCCGTGACTGCCATCGATACGACCGCCGGGAATACGGCGAGTACTGCTACGGCCTCAGTTGGCGCCGATTTTGACCTTTGCCTGGCTCACGATCTTTGCAAACGCCAGCTTGTCTGCGACGGCGATATCGGCCAATACCTTGCGGTCGATCTCGATGCAGGCTTTCTTCAGGCCGTTCATCAGCACGCTGTAGCTCATGCCGAGCTCGCGGGCTGCCGCATTAATGCGGGCAATCCAGAGCGCACGGAACTGGCGCTTGCGCTGACGGCGGTCTCGGTAGGCATACTGCCCTGCCTTCATCACCGCTTCTTTGGCAATCCGGAACACGTTTCCGCGACGACCGCGGAAACCCTTGGCTGCTGCAATGACCTTCTTGTGCCTTGCGCGCGCCGTTACTCCACGTTTGACTCTTGGCATGGTGTCTCCTTACGCGTAAGGCATCATGGCGCGCACGGAGCGCATATTGGTAGCATCAATCTGCGTGGTTCCCCGCAATTGACGCTTCCGCTTGGTGGTTTTCTTGGTCAGGATATGGCGCAGAAACGCCCTTGAGCGCTTGATGCCGCCGCTCCCCTGGACCTTGAAGCGCTTCGCAGCGCTCTTCTTGGTCTTCATTTTAGGCATGACAACTCCGTTATGACATCGCGCCGGGTGGCCCCCATCGGGAGCGCTTCAAATACCACGGCACAACTTGTTTTCCGCCCGCCCTCAAACGCCGCGATGCAAGACCGGGCGCCGTGGCAACAACTAACTGCTGACGGTAGTGCCGGCAAGTGGTTTCTTGCCTTTCTTCGGGGCCAGCACCATGACGAGCTGCCGGCCTTCCATCTTTGGATACTGCTCCACCGTGCTGTAGGCCTCTAAATCCGTCCTGACACGCTCAATGAGCCGGATACCAAATTCCTGATGCGCCATTTCGCGTCCGCGATAGCGCAGGGTCACTTTTGCCTTGTCACCTTCATCGAGAAACTTGATCAGGTTGCGCAGCTTGATCTTGTAGTCACCTTCATCGGTGCCAGGGCGGAACTTCACTTCCTTGACCTGGATCTGCTTCTGCTTCTGCTTGGCTTCGTGGGCCTTCTTGGCCTCGCGATACTTGAATTTTCCGAAGTCCATCATCTTGCAGACCGGGGGTTGGGCCGTGGGTGCAATTTCCACCAGGTCCACTTCGGCTTCCTCGGCCATTTTCATGGCTGCGCCGATGGTCACGAT
>CAXNGL010000310.1:0-3986 GCA_964201515.1 Burkholderiales bacterium | reverse complement strand
TGATTTCGTCCAGTGTCGCGGGCTGCTTGCGGCGACCGGCAAACATGCCTTTGAGTTCGCGCGCATCGCGGCTGGCGGCAACCAGGCGAAACCCGCCTTCATGCTCGATAAATTGCACGCGGTCCCCGGTCGCCAGGCCCAGCGCATCGCGCACGGCCTTGGGAACGGTCAGCTGGCCCTTGCTGGTCAGGGTGGCGGTGGTCCTGGCGGCGACCAATCAGAAAATGGTGATTCCTTACTTTACTACAAATCCTTACTTATCGTAAGGCCACAAGGACTATCCGCTTTCCTTTTGCTTCAAATGCGGCGCGGAGTCCTGGATGCCGCCGCTTTGGACCTCGTTGATGCCGATTTTCTTGCGGCGGATTTCTTTGCCACGGATTTTCTTGCGACCGCCTTCGCTTCCGCCGGCATCGACACCTTCGGCGGCAGACCGAATTGCTTTTGCAGCCCTGCGATCACCTCCGGCACACCGCGCACACGGAAATACGCGCCGTCCTCGTCGGCCCGTTCCTCCAGCACCTCGCAACTGGCAAACAGCTTGCCGCGATGTTGCTGCGCGCCCCAGCCGAGAAACAGCTCGGCCTCGGCGAGGCTCTCCTTGAAGAAGCCCCGGATCGTCTCTTTCAACTGCTCGACATCCGCCGACCGGCGCGCGCTCATGACGATACAGCCGGGATGGCGTTCAGCCAGCACTGCCGCATGTTCTGCCTCTGCAGGGGCATTGCCCACGCCGCTTCCCGCCTCACTGCCCACCAGGTCGATCTTGTTGAAGATGCGGATGCGCGGCACGCCCCCGGCACCGATCTCGGCCAGCACTGTGTCGGTGACCGCCAGTTGCCGCTGGTAGCCCGGATCGCTGGCATCGATCACATGCAGCAGCAAGGACGCCTCGGCGGCCTCCTCGAGCGTGGACTTGAACGAGGCCACCAGGTCGTGCGGCAGGTTCTTGATGAAGCCCACAGTGTCGCTCACCAGGATGCGCGGCACGCCCTCGGGCTGCAGCGCGCGCACCGTGGTGTCGAGCGTGGCAAACAGCTTGTTCGCCACCAGCACCTCGCTGCCGGTGAGCGCGCGCATCAGCGTGGACTTGCCCGCGTTGGTGTAGCCCACCAGCGCCACGCGCGCGATGCCCAGGCGTTCCTGGCGGCGCGAGCGCTGCGTCTTCTGCTCGACGTCCATGGCGTCGATTTCCTTCTGCAGCTCGGCGATGCGGTCGCGGATCTTCTTGCGGTCGAGCTCGCTGTGCGCTTCGCCTGCGCCGCGCCCGCCGGTGCCGCTGCGCTGCCGGCCCTTGGAGCCGGCCAGCTTGGCCGCTTCCCGCAGCCGCGGCGACATGTAGCCCAGGCGCGCGATTTCCACCTGCGCGCGCGCCGCGCGGGACGACGCGTGGCGGTGAAAGATCTCCAGGATCACCATGGTGCGATCCATCACCGGGCAGCCGACTTCGATTTCGAGATTGCGCGCCTGCGACGGCGAGATTTCGTGATCGACCAGCACCACGTCGGCACGCCGGACCGACTCATCCACTTCGGACTCGGCGGCTTCCTTGGCGCGCGCCAGGCCGCTTCGGGGGGCGCGCTTGGGGGCGCTGTTGGAGGCGTGCAGTTCCGGCTCCGGCGCGCCCTCGATGAAACGGCGCATCTCCTGCCGCTTGCCCACGCCGACATACGCCGACATGTCGAAGCGCTCGCGCTTCTGCGCGAAGGTGCCCACCACCTCGTAGCCAAGGGTGCTCGCGAGGTCCCTCAGCTCGGCCAGCGACGACTGGAAGTCGACGTCGCTGACGCCGGGCAGATGCACGGCTGCGAGGATGGCGCGCTGCGGGCCTTCAATGTCGCGGGGGTCGTCTACAAGCTTGATTTCAATGGGCATCAGGACCGGGCTTTGCAAACAGGAGCGGCGCCCAACGGCATGGTGGTCAGGCGCTCCGAGGCTTGCAGTGTACCTGTCCCGCAGCCCCGAAAACGCAGGCTGCCATCACCTACCTGACGAAAGCAAAGTCCTCGAGTGAGCCGAAATCGCAGTACATGCGGATTTCCCTGACCTTCTTCTGGTCGTTGAATTCGTAGATGAGCACGCCCTGGTTCTTGTACTCGGTGCCGTCCTTGTGGCGCGCCGTGTCGAACCACTCCACCATGACGGTTTTGTCGTCGCCCTTGATGGCGCCGGTGGTGTACTGGATGTGCTCCATCACCGACAGCCACTTGCGGATGTAGCCCTTGGCTTGGTCTTTGCCCTTGTACCACTTGCGGCGAATGGTCCCGTCGCTCTGGTCGATGCCGTAATAGCACACGTCCTCCGCCCAGCCCGACGTCGCCGCATCCAGGTCCAGCCGGTCCATCCCCTTGAGGTAACTCAGTGCAACATCGATGGTGTTCACGGAAGCCTCCTGTTGAAAAAAATCTTGGAAGCCATTTCAGGATTTACTGCAATGGCCGCGGATGGTGGGGAGCGTGAGGGGACCCAGTGACGTAACCGCACCCTCATTTTTCAATGCGCTCCACGTTCCTGCTCAAACGCCAGCTACTGTATCCCCAATTGCGCAAACAACTCCGCCGAGCGCTTCTGCGCGCTCAGCTTGGGCGCTTCGTATTGCCTGGGCAGGCCCCTGGTGTCGTAGATCATGATCCCGCCCGGCTCGTCGTTGAGCGCCTTGTTGCCATCCGGGGACATCAGGTAGTTGGCCAGCAGCCGTGCCGCCGCGGAACGCCGGGTCTTGGAGCGGTGCGTGAGCATCACCTGCATCTCGACACCGGTGGTCTTCTCCGGAACCACCATGTCCACCGGCGCCCCCTTGCCGCGCACATCCATGATGTTGCCGCCGGTGGTGGGGAACAGGATGCTGCCCTCCCCCGCACCCAGGGCCTGGATGCCCGCCGCACCCGCCGCGACGATGCGCGGGTTCTGCGCCCGCAGCTGCTGCATGAACCCGGGGCCGTAGGTGTCGGCGATGACGGCCCAGATATCCAGGTAAGCAAAGGCCGCCCGCGGATCGGGAATGATGATCTGGCCCTTGAATTTCGGGCCGAGCAGGTCCTTCCAGTCCCTGGGCACATCGGGCCCTTTGAGCTTGTCGGTGTTGTAACCGATGAGCCAGGGCGTGATCTGAACCACGGCCGAGGGGCCGCGGTTCAGCCGGGCCGGATACTCGCCGCTGCGCATGACCGGAATCCCTGCCTCCGCAATCGACTCCATCCAGCCCTTCTTGACGCACTCCTCGGCGAACAATTCCGCCGCACCCGCCGTCAGCATGATGTCCGCTGCAATCTTGCCGGCTTCGGCCTCGGCCACGTAACGCTGGCGCAGCGATGCCCCCGCGACGCGCAGGAAGCCGACCTTGATCCCGTACTTCGCGCTGAAGGCATCGACGAAGCGACGCGCCTGGTTGTCCGGCGTCGCCGTGTAGAGCGTGAGCTCGCCCTCGGCCTTGGCGGCCGTGACCAGGGCATCGAGTTCTGCCGCCGCGGCACTCGCGGACAGGGCCTTCGCGGCCTGCGCCCAGGCGCCCGACGAAAACGGCAGCGCCAGCGCGGCCGCCGTCGCAACCACGATGCGCCGGCGCGCATTCACCGGGTGAAATTCCTGTTCGGGTTTCTTGTGCATCGATAAATCTCCTTGGTGCTCATCACGATAGGGCTCCGACAGCAAGCCGCGTTCCCTCCAATTCCCCTGCGCCAGGGGCCATGCCGGTCATTCCGATTCCTGAATAGCGACAAAGTTCAGCAGGATTGAGTCATGCAACTGGCGAAGGAGGGATCAACAGCCACAGGCGTGCAATACCGGGACACCCCCTTGTCAAAGGGGGCCGACACGCCGCAGGCGTGCGGGGGGATGGGGGGCACCCCCTTGTGAAAGACATCATGTATTGACCTGCCGCACCTCAAGAGACGCGGGTTACGCTTGGGGTTTGTTCAACCGTCGGCACAGAGCCGCAATTGAGGGGGCAGGTCATGAAGGAGTTTAGCAAGTACGTCGGGCTGGAT
>CAXNGL010000309.1:0-4011 GCA_964201515.1 Burkholderiales bacterium | reverse complement strand
TGGCAGGAATTCGGTCAAGCCCTGCAGCAGTCCCAGAAAGGCGGCCTCGGCCCACGCGGTGCCGCTCACGCGGCCCCCGCGAGGGGCCGCCTACTCGCCGGGTCCTTCATTCGTCGCGGCCACCGGCGATGCCCAGCAGCGCGAGCAGCGCCTGGAACACGTTGTAAAGGCTCAGGTAGACGCCCAGCGTGGCGGTGATGTAGTTCGTCTCCAGACCATCCTGCACGCGCTTCAGGTCATACAGGATGAAGGCCGAGAAGATGCCGATCACCAGCACCGACAGCGTGATCATCAGTGCGCTCGACTGGATGAAGAAGTTGGCGATGCCCGCCACCAGCACCATGATCGCGCCGATGAACAGCCACTTGCCCATCGCCGACAGGTCACGCTTGATGATCGTCGACAGCGTCGCCATGCCCAGGAAGATGGCGCCGGTACCGGCAAAAGCGGTCATGATCAGCGATGCGCCATTGGCCAGGCCGAGCACCGCACCGACCAGACGCGACAGCATCAGGCCCATGAAGAAGGTGAAGGCCAACAGCAACGGCACGCCGGCGGCGCTGTTCTTGTTCTTCTCGATCGCGAACATGAAGCCGAACGCGCCGACAAGGAAGACGATGAGGCCGATGCCGGGCGACATCGCGCGGACGATGCCCGTGCTGACGCCGATCCAGGCGCCCAGCACGGTGGGCACCATCGACAGCGCGAGCAGCCAGTACGTGTTGCGCAGGACGCGGTTGCGTTCGCCAACGCTGGAAATACCAGCGGTGGTCGAGTCGTAGGTGGTGGTCTGGTTCATGGGATGTCCTGTGAAGAGATGAGATGGAGGTGCCGGACCGCAACTTGCGTCCAGATGGGTGTGGCCAGGCCAGGCAGGTTCGTGGGTCGGACGATGCCGTCGGCATCGTCGCGGGCGTCCCCGCAGCCCAACACCGCGCAGCAGTGCGATGGTGGCGCGCCGCCCCGAAGCGGCCTGTCAGGCCGTCAGGCCGGCGCCGCAGGGTGGTCGCAGGGGACCGGCAAGGAATGGCGTGCGGATGTCGCTCAGCTTGAACGCCGGCCCCCGCCTCATGGCCAGCGCTGGAATGCGGGCCTCGAGCCGAGCCAGGAGGAGTCCGGGCGTCTCCGTCGTCGGGTCGCCTTGCGCCTGTGAGGGAAGATCGTCCAGATGGTGATCTTCGACCGATCCGTCATCGAGCGCGACAGGTCCACCGCCAGGGGCGAAGGCAGCCTGCTGCTCGGCCGACGAAGGCGCCACGAGGCGCAACGGCTCGAAGGTGCTGAGACCGGACCAGAGCAGGACGACGGCAAGTCGGAGGCAAGGAACCCGCGTGAGCATTGATAAATTGTAGCGACCTGGGTCCTGCTGCGCCGCCTCGGCGCAGCGTTCATCGAACTCGGTCGTCAAGGATCGCCTGCGTCACATCGGATTGATTGATGCGCCAGCGCGCCAGGGCGTGGTCGTAGACAAGCCGCTCGTCGTGCGTCACTCTTCCATCCGCGGTGATGACCGCCGCGGCCAGGCGGCAGACGAGCATCCTGTCATTGGTACCCGGAACCGCATCGAGCAGTGCGTCGATGTAGGTCAGATGGTCAGCGCAGAGCCACGAGCGATCACAAAGATGCGCCCCGACATCGACCACGCAGGAGCGGGCGATGTCGACGAAGCGTTCGCGGCTCACGCCGACACGCCGGAACGCATGGAGTTCATCGAGCGCACTCAGTTCTCGCACGTCGATTCGTCCGTTGGCAGCCACGATCATCGCCAGTGCGTGAGCCAAGGCTTCGTCAGGTGCCGGCACAGAATGCGTCATCGTCTCCCCTCCTCGTGCCAAGTAGCCACAGCGAAAAGACCAACCCCCGCGGCCGATTCCAGTGGCTCCCTTAATGAGCCTCGGCAGCGGCTCGGGTTCCATCGCATGAAGCGGGTATCGAGCGGGCGTTGATATCGATCAACGAACGCGACTCGGACGCTGCCGTTAGGTCTCACCCAACCTCGCTGCTCGAGGCGACCGACTCCACCAGCATGCACCACGCCTACTGCGGGGTAACGTCGGCCGAGGCACGCCCGCGCGGTGCGGCGGCCGTTGCGCCATCCTTGCGCTTCGCCGGCGAACCCCGACTGCGGGGCCGGGCAATCAGAAGCGGCAGCTTGCAGCGCGCCGCCACGCGCGTCGCCACCGAGCCCAGCAGCACGGCCTTGAACGCACCACGCCCGTGCGAGCCCATCACCAGCAGATCCGCCGGGTGCGCTGCCAGATACTCCACGATCACGTCGCCGGCGTTGCGCCCCTCGAGCCGCACCAACTCAGCCTCGACCTTGGCTTTGGCGAACAGCGCGAGCGCCGGGGCGGTGGCCGCGTCGAGGTCGACCCCATCAGCCTGCCCGTCCACCACGTGCATGAGCCGGAACTGCGGCGCAGGACCGAACACCGCCTGCAGCGCCAGCGCCGCCCGCACGGCCGCCAGCCCATGGCGGCTGCCATCGACGGCAACCACCACGCGGAGGGACGCGGCGCGCGGCGGCGGTCCATCGCGCAGCACCAGCAGGGGCGCCGTGCTGGCGGCCAACACCGCCTGAGTGACCGAACCGAACAGCAAACCCTTGAGCGCCGTCTGCCCACGCGAGCCCATCACCACCAGGTCGGCATGGCCCTGCGTCGCCGTGCGGCTGACGACCTCGGCGGGGCTGCCAACGACGTACTGCGCCTTGGACTTGAGCCCTGCAGCAGCCAGACACTTCTGCGCCGGGTCGAGCACCGCCTTGGCCTCGGTCTGGTGATAGCTGCGCACCAGTTCGCGTCCTGCAGCGCGCGCGGCACGCGGCGGGATGGGGAACTGGACATTGAGCAGCCGCAGTTCGGGCCGAGCGCCTAGGCAGGCGGCCCGGGAGGCAATGAAGTCGAGCGAGGCATTGCTCGTGGCGCTGCCGTCGACGGGGATCAGCACTTTCATTTCGGCTCCTGGAAACGGCAGTCGTCTTCGCACCAAGCTGGCCCGTGCATCGGCATCAGTTCCGGCCTGCATGCCGCGGGTCGCGGATCAGCAGCAGCGGCTTGTCGCTGCGGGCGGCCACCCGCATGGCGACCGACCCCAGCACGAGGGACTTGAACGCCCCCTGGCCGTGGGAGCCCATGACCAGGACGTCCAACTGGCGCCTGCGCGCGTAGTCGGCGATGGCATCACCGGCATGGGCGCCCAGCAGCGGAGCGGCCGTGGCCTTCATGCCCGCCTTGGCGAAGAGCTTCAGGGCGGCGGCCATGACCTTGGCGAACTGTGGCGCGAGCGCATGGTCGTCCACGGCAATTCCGTAGACAGGTATCGCGCGGTAGGCCAGGCCTTTGATGGGTGGCGCCGCGGTCCGCTCGCTGTCGATGACGTGGATCAACTCGATGCGCGGCTCCGCACCGAGGAGATCGCGGTGCTTGATCGCCCAACGGACGGCTGCCTGACCGTAGCGGCTGCCGTCCAAGGCGATCCCCACCGACAGCGAGTCCCGCTGGGGCGCCTTGGCGCTGCGCAGGATGAGCAGCGGCTTGGTGCAGCCGGCGAGAACGGCGTTCGTCATGGAGCCGAACAGCAGCCCCTTGAGCCCCGAATGGCCGCGAGAACCCATGACGATCAGGTCGGTGCCGCCGCGCACCGCCACGGCCCCGATGGCATCCGAGCGACTGCCCAGGACGTAGCTGGCCTTCGCCGCGATGCCCGCTTGCTTCAGCCTCGCCATGGCTGGACGCAGCACGTCGTCGGCCTGGGCGCGTTGGTAGGCCTTCGCCTCTTCCCGACCGATGGCACGGATTACGCGCACCGACAGCGTCGGCTGGACGTTGAGCAGGTGGACCTCGGGTTCCTGCCCGATGAGGGTCGAACGCGAGGCCACGAAGTCCAGCGCCGCGTCGGAGTGGTCGCTGCCGTCGACGGGAATCAGGATTTTCATGTTGCCACCGTCTCGGTCTGAGGGACCTGCGGGCTGCCGGCCTGCCACAACTGCTCTTGCGCGAGGCGACCGGC
>CAXNGL010000308.1:0-4012 GCA_964201515.1 Burkholderiales bacterium | reverse complement strand
TCGACCACGTCGGTGCGCTCGACATGCGGGCCGTCGGCCAGCGCGGGGAGCGCCAGCGCCGCGGTCAGTGCGAGCGCCGCATTCCAGGCAGACCGCCGCATCAGGTGCGCAGGTCGGTATGAAAAGGTCATTGCAAGGGGCATCCAATCGGGCGGCGGGTCAGGGCATCACGAAGATGCGCACGTCGAATACGCGCTCCACCATCCAGATGGCGGCAACCAAGGCGATTAACACCGAGCCGCCGGTCATTATTCCGCGCCGGTACAAGGGCGTCGCGCGCAACAGGAAGGCCAGCGGCAGGAAGGCCGCCACGATGGCGAGCTGTCCGGCCTCCACGCCGAGGTTGAACCCGACCAGCGCAAGCAACAAGGAATCGCGCGGCAGCCCGAGGTCGGCCAGCACGCTGGCAAAGCCGAAGCCGTGGATGAGGCCGAAGACGAAGGCCATCACCCAGCGGCGTTCTGCCACCACCGGGCGCAGGTTGTTGAGCGCAGCCAGCACCACCGACAGTGCGATGGTCGATTCGACCAGGCGTGAGGGCAGGGAAATTATTTCCAGTGCCGCCAGCGACAGCGTGATGGAGTGCGCCAACGTAAATGACGTGACCACGCGCACCACGTCCCAGAACGCCGGGGGAAAGCGCTCCACCGATTGCCAGCGGCCGCGCCGGTAGAACATCACCGCGGGCAGCAACAAGGAGAGGAGGAACAGGATGTGGTCGAAGCCGATCCAGATATGCCACACGCCCTGGCGCGCGAAGGCGAGGAATTGCTCCATGGCGCTTGCGGCGCGCAATTCGAATCGCTGCGCGCGCCGCTCTGCGCTGAACACGCCGGTCACGGTGCCCGCCTCCGAGGCCAGTCGCAACAGGCCCTGGTGCTGCGTGTCGAAGTCGAAGAACAGCGCGTAGTCGATTTCCAGCACCTGCGGCGCCGTCGCGGATGGCGGGCAGTCGGCGGCGAAGCGCAGCACTGCGTAGGCGCCATCGCTGTGATCGTCGACCAGATGGGTGGTGGCACGCAGCGGGCAGGGGCGCGAATCGACGCGCAAGGCCAGGCGGGACAGCGCATACGCGGCGATGTCCGCGTGCTTTGCCTTGAGCTCGCCCCAGGTGATTTCACCGTCGCCGTTGGCGTCCAGACCGATGGCGTATTCCAGGTCGCGCAGGGCAATGTCCCATTGGCCGCTGACCGTGTTGCCCGTGACCTGGAACGCGAGGTAGCTGTCGCTGGGCTTGTGCGCGAGGGCACTTGACGGCGTGAGCAGGCTGGCGACCAATGCCAGCGAGGCCCATGCGGCGGCCAGTGATCGCCGGCGGGTACCCAGGTTCACCGTGCCGGCTTTCCAGCGGCAGCGGCAGCGGCAGCGGCCGGCGTGTCGCCGAGGGCCTTGGCGAGTGCGCGGTAGCGCGCCTCTTCGTAACCCGTCCGGGACATCCAGTCGAGCGCCGGTTTCGCCGCCTCGGGCTTGCCGGCGGCCAGCGCGGCTTGCATCAGCACCAGGGCATCACGCGGTTCGCGCTGGCGCTTCCAGTTGTCGGCCGCGTGGACGAGCGCGCGCGCTGCGTCGTGCCGCAGCTCCAGCTCGAAACGCGCCTCTTCCTGTTGGTGCAATTTGTCGCCGCGCAGGGCAGCGGCGGCGAAGCGCTCGGCGAGCGCCTTGCGGTGATTGGCGGCTTCCGGCGCGCCGGCTGCTTCGGCGGCAATGGCCAGTCGCAGCAGCAGGATGTCCGACGCCACCCAGCGCTTCAACAGGGCGATCACTTCCGCTGCGCGCTTGTCTTCGAGCAACAGGTCGGCATAGGCGGCCAGCACGAAGCCGTCGGTGAAGCCGGTGGCGATGGCCTCCTTGAAGTGCTTCTCCGCCAGCTTGCGATCGCCGAATCGCAGCGCCATCTCGCCTTGCCGTGTCATGGCCCATTGGCGGTATTCGACATCCGGGGTCGGGTAGCGCGCCATGGCCGCGCTCAATGCCGCGTAGGCATCGCGCGACTTGCCGTTGATGCTGTCGATGACGGCCGTGCAGGCGCTGGCAGACAGGCGCGTTGCATGCGGGGCGGCATTGGCGCAGCTCGTCCTTGCGCGCGCATAGTCGGCTTGCACCAGGTGCAGCGCGAACTGCCACAGCATGGCCTCGGTGTTCTGCGGCTCAAGCTTGAGGACGGCGTCGAGGTCGGCGAGGGCGGGAGCGAATTCGTGGCGATACTGGCGCAGCAGTGCGCGGATCAGCAGCACCGATGCATCGGGCGTTGCGCGCTTGGAGAGCGGCTGGATGACTGCTTCGGCATAGCCGACGTAGCGCGGATCGCCTTCGGCGCTGGCCAGATCGAAATACCGCCGGGCGAGGCGCACGGCGGTGTCGACGTTGTCCGGATCGCGCGCCTGTGCCGCGCGCAGTTCCCGCAATTCCCGGGCAAGGGGATCGGAGGCGCGGGTGGGCAGGCGCTCGAGAACAGCATTGTCCACAGTAGGAGTACGTGGTGCGGATACAACAGAACCGGGCTGCAGCGCGAGCAGCAGCAGAACCAGGAATATTGTGTGCGGAAAGGGCAAACCAGTGGCTTTTCAGGGCTTGAATATAAAGTATATCATACTGAAATATAAGGAATTTTCTTTTATTCCCAAGGGATTTTTCAAGTCAGGTCATCCGCCCCAAGGTGATGTGCGTTAATGATTCCAGCTTCCAGAAGAATTATCTTCGGGGCTGTGCGTACCGAGGCAATATTGGTACTATCCCGGCGGTCTTCGAACACGCTTTCACTCGAGACGAACGAAGATTCGATCAATCACAAGAGGAGATGGTCAAAAATGAAAAAGCTGCTCGCAGTTCTGACGATGTCGATGTTTGCCGCCTCGGGCGTGTTCGCTGCGTCCCACATGAAGGCTGCCGACGACAAGAAGGCCGATGCCAAGATGGAGAAGAAGGCCGACGCGAAGAAGGAAGAGAAGAAGGCCGACGCCAAGATGGACAAGAAGGACGCGAAGAAGGACGAGAAGAAGGCCGAGAAGAAGGAAGAGAAGAAGGCCGAGAAGAAGTAATCCGCTTACTCAGTCTTAAAAAAACGGGGCCTCGGCCCCGTTTTTTTTCGCCCGTCGATCGGGCTGTCGGCGCGTGACTCGACCCGGGACGCTCCGATCGCCTGAATTACCGCCGCTAGCGCCGATCGTAGATGGCGAATTCGTACTGCCAATCTGCATGGGCGGGTCCGGCCTCGCGGCTGGTCTCGACGAATGCCCCGTCGCTGAATGCCGGAAAGAAGGTGTCGCCCTCGACATCCGCGTCGATGCGCGTGAGATGCAGTCGGTCGGCAAGCGGCAGCGCCAGCGCATAAATTTCGGCGCCGCCGATTACGCAGACTTCATTCACGGTGCCGGCCGCCGCAATCGCCGCCGCCATCGAATCGACGACGGTCGCCCCGGGCAGTGCCACGCCCGGTTTTCGTGTCAGCACAATGCTGGTTCGTCCGGGCAGGGGCTTGCCGAGCGTGGCGAGGATGGAGTCCCAAGTCTTCCTGCCCATGATGACCGGGTGGCCCAGCGTCAGTGCCTTGAAGCGCTTGAGGTCGGCCGGCAGGTGCCACGGCATGGCATTGTTGCGGCCGATCACGCGGTTGCGCGCGAGCGCTGCGATCAGCGACACGCGGGGTCGTTTAGTGAAGTCCTGAAGAACCATGAGTTGTGTCGCGAGGCAGCGCAGCTGGACGAGCGAGGGAGGGCCGAATCAAGGACCTGAATCTTCGAGACTTCGGGACATGTTGCGGTGTTCGGTATTGCGGAGTGTCGTCAGACGGCAATGGGCGCCTTGATCGCCGGGTGCGGGTCGTAGCCCTCCAGCGTGAAATCTTCGAAGCGGAAGTCGGCGATGTCGCGCACGCCGGGATTGAGGCGCATGCGCGGGAATGCCCGCGGTGCGCGCGATACCTGTTCGCGCGCCTGCTCGAGATGGTTGAGGTACAGGTGCGCGTCGCCCAGCGTATGCACGAAATCGCCCGGCTTCAGGCCGCACACCTGCG
>CAXNGL010000307.1:0-4042 GCA_964201515.1 Burkholderiales bacterium | reverse complement strand
TGCTCGGGCACGCTCCAGATCATCTGCTCGATGTTGGCATCCTGTTTCACCTGCCCGTTGACCTGCAGCCAGATGCGCGCCTTGGACGGATGCCCGATGGTCGCCGCAGGCACCAGTGTTCCCATGGGTGCCGCCTGGTCGAAGTCCTTGCCAAAGGTCCACGGCTGGCCCTTGTCCTTGCCGACTTGTTGCAGGTCGCGCCGGGTCATGTCGAGGCCCACCGTATATCCCCAGACATGCGCATTGGCCGTCTCAACCGCTATTCTCGCGCCGCCCTTGCCAATGGCCACCACCATTTCGGTTTCCCAGTGGTAATTGCCGGTCTTGGGTGGGTAGGGAATGTCACCGCCTCCCGGCACGACATCGTGTGCCGCCTTGGCGAAGAAGAACGGCTGCTCACGCCCGGTGCCGCCCATTTCCTTTTGATGATCGGCGTAGTTGCGTCCGACGCAGAACACGCGGCGCACGGGGAAGCGGTCTGGTGATCCGCTGACAGCGAGGGACACCGGGTCCCAGAGGGGGATGACGTGGCTCATGATCGCAATTGTCGCACGACGGCCGGGAATAAAAAAAGGCACCTGCGAAGGTGCCCTCGAAAGTCAAAGCCCTTGCGGGCTTCGCCCCTGCGCGTTGCCAGTCTGTCGGGCGGTGCGCCCGATAGACCGGGGATTAGGCTAGTGGTGGTAGGCGGACTCGCCGTGGTAGGTCGTGTCCAGGCCCTCGCGCTCTTCTTCTTCACTGACACGCAGACCGATGACGATGTCGACGATCTTGAAGGCGATGAAGGCGACCACACCCGACCAGACCAGGGCTGTACCCACCGCCCAGAGCTGGCTGACGAACTGCGCGCCCATGTCGTATTCGCCGACCTTGTTGGCCACGTAGTCGTAGACCCCGGCGCCGCCGAGCGACGGTGACGCGAAGATCGCGGTGCCAAGGGCGCCGACGATACCGCCGACGCCGTGTACGCCGAACACGTCCAGCGCATCATCAGCCCCAAGCAACTTCTTCAGGCCATGTACCGCCCACAGGCACAGTCCACCGGCGATGGCACCCAGGACGATCGCACCCATCGGTCCGACGAAGCCGCAGGCCGGTGTGACCGCCACCAGACCGGCGACGGCGCCCGAGGCCGCACCCACCATGCTCGGCTTGCCCTTGAAGATCCACTCAAGGAAGGTCCACGCCAGCGTTGCAGCCGCGGTGGCCACCAGCGTGTTGATGAACGCCAGTGCCGCGGTCCCCGTGGCTTCGAGGTTGGAGCCGACGTTGAAGCCGAACCAGCCCACCCACAGCAGGCAGGCGCCGACCATGGTCATGGTCACGCTGTGCGGGGTCATGGATTCGCGGCCCAGGCCCAGGCGCTTGCCCAGAACGAAGGCACCTACCAGGCCGGCAATACCGGCATTGATGTGCACCACCGTGCCGCCGGCGAAGTCGATCGCGCCTTTCTGGAACAGGAACCCGGCGTGGCTGGCAGCCAGCTCCGCTGCTTTGGCGTCGGTGTAGGCGTCAGGACCGTCCCAGTACCAGACCATATGCGCCATCGGCAGGTACGAAAAGGTGAACCACAGCACCATGAACAGCAGTACCGCCGAGAACTTGATGCGCTCGGCGAAGGCGCCGATGATCAGCGCCGGCGTGATGGCTGCGAAGGTGAGCTGAAAGGCGACGAAAATGTACTCGGGGATGTACTGACCCTTGCTGAACGTGGCCACGTTGCTGTCCGTCGTGATGCCAGCCATGAACAGCTTGGAGAACCCGCCGAAGAACGCGTTGCCCTCCGTAAACGCGATGCTGTAGCCGTAAATCACCCACAACACTGCCAGCAACGAGAAGGTGACGAAGGTTTGCATCAATACGGACAACATGTTCTTGGAGCGGACCAGTCCGCCGTAGAACAGTGCCAGGCCAGGAATAGTCATCAGGATCACGAAGGCCGTGGCGACGATCATCCAGGCGGTGTCGCCCTTGTCCACTTTTTGTGGAGGTGTTGCAGTGGCAGGTGCGGCACCCGCTGCAGCAGGAGCCGCAGCGGGTGCCGCAGCAGCCGGAGCAGCCGGAGCCGCGGCTGGTGCAGCCGCCGCAGGAGCCGCCGCCGCAGGCGCTGCGGTTGCCGCCGGTTTGTCATCGGCAGCCCAGGTCGGGGCTGCAAACGTCACTGCGCCAAGGACTGCAAGCAAAGCGAGTAGCTTTTTCATCATGAATCTCCCTTACAGCGCGTCCGCGCCGGTCTCACCGGTGCGAATGCGTATGACTTGTTCGAGCTCGAACACGAAAATCTTGCCATCGCCGATCTTGCCGGTGTTGGCCGATTTCTCGATGGCCTCAACGACCTGTTCCACGAGATCGGTCTTGATGGCGACTTCGATTTTCACTTTGGGCAGGAAGTCGACGACGTATTCAGCGCCGCGATACAACTCTGTGTGCCCCTTTTGCCGTCCAAAGCCCTTGACCTCGGTGACTGTGATGCCCTGCACGCCGATGGCGGACAGTGCCTCGCGCACCTCGTCGAGCTTGAACGGCTTGATGATTGCCGTAACGAGTTTCATGACTGCTCCCTATGCTGATCTGGAAAAAAGAAGGGGCGGGTGTGCCCCCCCCTCCTTGTCAAGGCGCTTAGAACGTCTTCTGGACGCCCAGCGTGATCTGGCTCGAACCGATGTTCTTGCCGTAGACGTTCTGGTAGACGTCACCCGTGACCGCGTTATTGGTCGCCTGCTTCTTGGCATTGGTGCTGGTGCCCGCGAGCGACCAGGTTGCGCCCATCCAGTCCTTGGTCAAGCTGATCTTGGTATCGGAGTAGCTGAACACGTCGTTGTTCAGCGTGGTTGCCGCGCCCCAACCGAAGGCCAGGATGGGAGACGTCCCCTTGTAGGTCTGCTTTCCGTAGTGCAGGCCGAGGGTAAAACCGCTATCACCGAGGGGAATCGCAGCCGCGAGGTCGAGGTAGTTCGAGCCCTTGGAATTCTTGATGCCAAAGGTGTCGCCGGTCGCGCGCGAATACTTGACCGTAAACCACTTCCAGCCAAGCGAGCCATAGAACTCCAGCGTGTCCGGTTTGGAAGCCAGGCCACCAAGGTTCTCGTACTTTCCCGGGTAGTAATACTTCAGTGCGCCCAGGTCATAGGATATGTCGTTGGCAAAGCTGCCCTTGTATCCACCGTAGAAATCCCATTCCAGGCTGGCAGAGTTGAACGCGTTGGCAACAAATGGCGCACCCGCCCCAGCAGGCGATCCGAGGGTCACCGGACCGGGGGCCGTGCCCTTGGGTGTGCCGACGTTCTGGTCCGTGTACCAGCTGATGTTCGACGCCCAGGTGCCGACATAGAAACCACTGGAATGCGAATAATCGAAGCCACCCTGCAACGCAGCCTTCTCATTGGTCTGCGTCAGGCCGCGGAAAATGTACTGGTTGAAGAGGCCGACATTCCCGGTGAATGTGTGCGGGGATGCCGGTGCGGCATCGGCGGCATGGGCAACTTGCACCATGGGAGCAGCCAGCGCGGCGACAACTGCGGAGGTAAGGAGGAGTTTCTTCATGGAGGCACCTTTCATGGTTGAAAATGAATACCAGCCCGGAAAGCGGCATAGTTTGGGATTCCTATCAGCATACCCCGTGCCAGATAAATTTTTAACTAATAAACAAGTAGTTAAGGAGATTCTGGCTGCTGGGGCTGGTGTGGTTCGCACCAGAGCTGTGCGCGGGTATCCCGGGAAGCACAGTGTTGGTGCGCCGTCTGGATGCATGCAGTCGGGCAGAGGGGATCGCGCAATGACCTGCGTGCTAGACTTTCTGCATGGACCAGCCACGTTTTTTCGATGAATTGAACACTCGTATCAGCGAGCTGATTGCCGCGTCGCCAGCAAAGGACATCGAAAAGAACCTTCGTGTGCTGATGTCTTCATTCTTCTCCCGCCTCGACCTCGTTACCCGCGAGGAGTTCGATGTGCAAGCCAAGGTCTTGGCGCGCACGCGTGAAAAGTTGACCGCGCTGGAAGTACGCGTGGCCGAGCTGGAACGCCGCAATACCCCATAGTG
>CAXNGL010000306.1:0-4071 GCA_964201515.1 Burkholderiales bacterium | reverse complement strand
AACCGCCAAAGAAGGAGGAACCGTAGCCGGTAGCGCGCGCCTTGATCTGGAGAAAAAATCAGGCAGGCGGGTATCCAGCCGCGAGAACTATAAGCAACTCCCGGAAGCGGAGAAACGAAAAAAACTAACGAAGAGAGAAAGCTGAAATGGCCAAAAAGCCGCCCACTCTCAAATCCGTCGAAACCCTCAAGCATGACGAGGCCAAACGGAAAAACATCCCCACCGTCGAACGGTTCGCCACCCTCTGACGCATCCCTTGATGCGGTGGCAACGCGACTTCGTCCCAGGTCGTTCGACGTTAACCCCGTACGCTTCGCGATACGGGCGAGCATTCGCGGGCCTATTTCTTCGCCAGCATGGCGAGCACCGATTACTTGAGCGTCGCTTTCACTTTCGCCAATAGCTTGGGCGTGACCTTGGCCTGGTGTTCGACCTTGCTGATATAGGCTTGTGTGACGCCCAGCCGTTTTGCCAGTTCCTTTTGAGTCATGTTGGCCTTGATGCGGGCACGGGCCACGGGGCTGTCCACGTAATCTTCCAGCGCGAACGGGACGTAATCGCCGCCTTTTTCCGCAGCTGCTTCGAGCCCCGCTACCTCATCTTCGATTTGCTCGCGCAGTGCGTTGTAGACGGCCATCGGGATCAGCACGAACTCAGGTTTGCCGGCAATGGACTTGATGACCTGCAAGTTCAGGGGAGCGTTCATTTGTAAGCATCTCCTCGTGATTTGATCTTTTCAATGGCAATAATCTGAACAGAATCCTGCCGTTCATAAATGATTCGCCAATCGCCCACGCGCAGACGATGTAACGAAACACCGGCGAGCCGCTTGGTATCGAGTGCCGGATCGTCTGGGTTATGGCCCAGTTGATTGATCTTCTCCGCCAGCCTGAATCGCTCATTGCCGGGCAGGCTTTGAAGCTTTTTCTGCGCTTGCCGCCGCATGAAGACTTTGTAGGGCATAGGTTATATTAGAGGTTATTATTAGTTATGTCTATCCAGACTGCCGATCTGGCTTGTCCTGCGCTGGCCCTAATGCTGCGCCTATATCTCCAGCCACCGCTTGCGCAGGAGCACATTGGCGCGCAGTTCCTGCGGCGTACCCTCGAACACCATGCGGCCGCGGCCCATCATGTACACGCGTTGCGCCAGTTCCAGCGCGATGGTCATTTTCTGTTCCACCAGCAGGATGGCGATACCCTGCCGGCGCAGGGATTCGAGCGCGGTGGCAAGCAGCCGCACCACGGCCGGTGCGAGGCCTTCGGTCGGCTCATCGACCAGCAGCAGGGAGGGTTTGCCCGCCAGCGCGCGCGCGCTGGACAGCATCTGCTGCTCGCCGCCGGAGAGCACGCCGGCGCGTGTGTCGCGCAGGGCACCGAGCGCGGGGAAGAGTGCGTAGGGATCGAATGCGGCAGCAACTGCGGATGCAGATGTGCTGCGGCGCTCGCGCCGAAGCGGTGCCGGCACCTCGCCGAGCAGCAGGTTCTGCGCCACGCTGAGGTTGGGAAACACCTCGCGACCCTCCGGCACGTAGCCGATGCCGCGGCGCGCGATCTCGAAGGTGGGGCGACCGAGCAGGGCCTCGCCGTTGTAGCGCACGTTGCCCACGCTGGCATGTGCGGGGAGCATGCCCATGATGGCTTTCAGCAGCGTGGAGCGGCCGACGCCATTGCGCCCGAGCAGCGCCACGCACTCACCGGGGGCGACGTCGAGCGATACGCCCTGCAGCACTTCGCCGCGCCCGTAGCCGGCGTGAAGGTCGCGCACCTCAAGCATCGGCGTTCTCCGCCGTGGGGTAGACCTCGCGCACCTGCGGATTGCGGCGGATGTCCTCCGGCGTGCCGGTGGCGATGAGCGCGCCGCCGGCGAGAACGCTGACGCGATCGGCCAGCCCGAACACAACGTCCATGTCGTGCTCGACGAGCAGGAGCGTGCGGCCTTCGGTGAGCCGGCGGATCAGCGCCACCATGGCGCGCGACTCGTCCTGGCTCATGCCGGCGGTCGGCTCGTCGAGCAGGATCACCTTGGCGTCACCGGCCAGCGCGACGCCGATTTCGAGCCCGCGCTGCGCCGCATAGGGCAGTTCGCCGGCGCTGCGATCCAGTTGCGCGGCCAGGCCCACGGCCTCGGCCATGGCTTCGGCGCGCGCGCGAACATCGGCCATGCCCTCGAGTGCGCGCCAGAATGCATAGCGGTCAGGCCGCGCGCCCAGCACTGCACAGCGCAGGTTGTCGCGCACCGACAAGTGGGGGAAGAGGCTGGTCACCTGCTGGCTGCGGGCGAGGCCGCGGCGGCTGATCTCGAAGGGCGCGAGGCCGGTGATGTCGGCGCCGTCGAGGATGACACGGCCGGCGCTGGGACGCAGCGCTCCGCAAGCGATGTTGAACAGCGTCGATTTGCCGGCACCGTTGGGGCCGATCAGGGCGTGACGTTCTCCAGGGGTGATGACGAGGTCGAACGCTCGCAGCACTTCGCGCATGTCACTGCCGGGCCCGAGGCCGCGCCCGAAGCGATGGCCGAATTGATGACTGATGCCGCGGAACTCGAGCGCGGCGATCATGGCGCGCGCTCCGGCGCGGCGGCCGCCTTGGGAAGCGCCGGGCGGCGTGCCGCCAGCCAGTTCCAGGTTTCGCGGCCGGCGATGAACAGCACGCCCGCCAGGACCACGCCCGTGGCGCGTCCGCCGGGCAGCGTCGCGAGCCAGTTGGCGGCACCGCCCGGGCTGCCGGCGAGTGCGTAGGCGGACTCCACCAGCCCGATGAATCCGGTCAGCATGGCCAGAATGGCCAGGATAGCGATTGCCGCCAGGGCCATTGCGGCACCCGGCGATTGCCCGTAGAGGCCCGACAGTCGGGTATCTTCGGGCATCGAGGCCGACAGGGAGAGGAGCCCGCCGGGGGCTTTCAGCACCACCACGATGAATAGTGCGCCGACGTAGATGGGCCACGCCGGGGTGACCGCGGCGACGGCGCCAGACATCAGCGTATGCGCGATGGCGCCGAGCACCGGCCCGAAGAAGGCGCCGCTGCCGCCGATGAAGGTGGCGAACAGCATGGCGGTGGACGCCAGCACGCTGAGGTTCTCGGCGCTGACGATCTCGAACAGGATGGCGGACAGGCTGCCGGCGATGCCGGCGAAGGCGCCTGCGGCGATCATCACCAGCCAGCGCACGCGGCGCGGATCGATGCCGACCTGCGCCGCGCGCTCGGGGTTGTCGCGCACGGCATTGGCGAGTCGCCCGAGCGGCGTGCGTGTGAAGGCGTACATGGCGATGGCGCTGGCGAGCGTCCAGGCGGCGATCAGCCAACACACGGCGCGCGCCGATGAAAAGTCGAAGCCGAGCTGCGCGGCGGCGAACGTCGCGGCGGTGGCATCCGCTGCCGCGTTGGCGGCCACGATTTTGATCACCAGTGCGCCGGCACGATCTGCGGTAATGCCCGACTCGCCGCCGAAGAGCGTCGGAAATAGCGCCGCCGCTGCATGCACCATTTCGCCGATACCCAGCGAAATCATGGCGAAGGTGAGCCCGCCGCGCCGGCTGCTGATGTAACCAAGGAGCATCGCGACCAGCGCGCCGGCCGCGCCTCCGACCAGTGGCAGGAATGCGACGGGAAAGGGCAGGCTGCCTGCGCCGATCAGCTTCAGCGCATGGATGGCAGCGTAGGCGCCGAGGCCGGAGTACACCGCGTGGCCGAAGGACAACAGGCCGGTCTGGCCGAACAGCATGTTGTAGGACAGGGCCAGGATGATGGCGATGCCCGCCTGGCTTGCCAGCGTGAGCACGAAGCCGCCGTCGAACAGCAACGGCGGCGCGGCGAGCAAGGCCGCGAACAGGAGCCAGGGTGTGAGGGTGCGCATCATGCGTGAGGGTTCATGGGCGCTTGTGCATGGGCGATCAATCCGCGCGATTGCCCAGCAGCCCGTTGGGCCGCAGCAACAACACCAGCACCATCAACAGGAACGGGATGACGGGCGCCGCCTGCGCAACGGCGATGCCGCCGATGCTGTAGTCGAGGCCCACCGCGAAGGTCTGGATGAAGCCGATGGCCAGCGATGCGGCAAATGCGCCGG
>CAXNGL010000305.1:0-4074 GCA_964201515.1 Burkholderiales bacterium | reverse complement strand
GGGGCCGACGCCGGCGACATGCTATCAAGTTTCAACGCGTGATACGAGACCAATGCGAAGACCTACGAAGACCTGCGAAGACCTGCGAAGACCTGCGAAGACCAATGCGAAGACCAATGCGAATCAATGCGAATCAATGCGAATCAATGCAACCGGCGCAATTTCAGCGTCGACGCAGCCTTGATCAGTGCATCCCAATCGCAATTCGTCGGCATCGACAGGATGCAATCGGGCACAATCGGTGACGAGCAGCCCAATCCCCAACGCCCGACACCGAACGCGCATAAAATGCTGCGCTGCAAGGCGACACCACCAACTTTAAGGGAGAAGAATTCATGAGTATCCGTTCACAGACAGGCTGGCCCGCTTTTGGCGGCGCCCCCGCCGACATGATTGAAATCGACCAACTGGTCAGCGCCTATGCCCACACCGTCGACGCCAACCGCTATGAAGACAATGCGAAGCTCTTCACCGATGACGGCGTGATGGAACTGCTGTGGCAGGATGCCGAGGGCAAGCTGCACCCCATGAACGGCGGCAAGGGCGTGAAGCTCACCGGCAATGCCGCGCGCATCAAGTTCCAGGGCATGATGGCCGGCAACCCGCCGGCGCTACCGCGCAAGAAGAATGTCGCGGGGCACGAGCTCATCAATCGCATCATCGACGTGCAAGACGACACGGCCATGGTGCGCTGCTACCGTGTGGGCGGCGCCATGCAGTATGAAATCCAGCTCGCCAGGACGCCGCAGGGCTGGCGGTTCAGCTACGTTCAGATCATCTTCGACAAGGACCGGGAGTTCCCCCAAAGCTGAAAGCGGGCTGATGCACGGTCGACTCGCTGGCCGGCACTGCGTTGCCTGACCATGGCCGTGCAGGAGGCCGGATCACCAGCATTGGAGGCAGGTCTATCTTCCGAGAATGCGTGCTCCGTTCGGAAACAGGCGATCGAAGAAGCTGCGGTCTGGTACCGCGTCGACAAACGGACCTGCCAGCAACAACTCGCAGTGCACCCCCACCCGGAGCCTCGCCTCGAGCACACAATCAGGACCAAGGGTGGTGCCGGTACCCAGCGTGCATTCGCGCCCGACGCGGGCGCGTTCGCCAAGCGTGCATCCTGCTTCGATATTCACATCTGCGGCAACCAGCGCAGCCACGCGCAGAATACCTGCATAGCCGATCGATACGTTTGCCGCCACCGCGACATGCGCCTCGACCAGCACATTGCCGTGCAGGCGAGCGGACGGCGAGACCGAAGCCTGCGGCGAGATCAGGTTCACGGTTTCATAACCTGCTGCCCTTACCTGCGCGACGAGTTCCAGCCGGGCGTGATTGACCGCGCGTTCGTCAAGCGCAACAAAGAACGCCCACTCGGAAGCGGGAAAGCGCGCCAGGGCTGGCGCAAGATCGAAGTGGTAGCGATCGCGGGTCGCCAGCGCCAGCGATTCATGGTCCAGCCCGCAGGCCTTGGCGACCTCGTTGGCGGCAATAAGGGAGGTTTCGGCCCCGATCAGCGCCAGGTGCTTACTCCCGGTCATGGCGGGCCTCGTGCACGACGTTCGCGACATACCAGCGGTGCTGGTCGATCAGCGGCTGCTCGTAGTTGCCATGTGACACGGGCGGACTCCAGGGGCCGAACGCGCCCTGCAGTGCCTGAAGGTGCTGCAGATCTTCTTCGACGACTGCCCGCTCCGCTGACATCAGGGTTCGCAGCAGCGCCGTGAAATCCGTATCAGGGTGCTTGCGCCTGGCCGTCATGATCCAGAGATGGTAATCGCTCGATCCGGGCGCCACTGGATCGTATTGCTGCAGCACGAAATGCAATCCGTTGATCGAACAAAGGTTCACGTTCGGATACAGGAACCAGTTGTAGTAGGCGTTATCGGTGCCGTAGCGCTCCACGAGCGGGGCAAACCAGCCCGGCGCAATATCCAGGGGCGTTTTTACCGCGTAGCTGAGCGCGCCCAATGGCGGCGCCGCCGTCCGGACTATCCTCGGGGCGGGCGTCAAGCCCGGCGCAAGCGGGGGAGCCCGGTTGGCGTGCTCCTCGCGCATCGCCGGGAAAAGGCTCTCCGCATGCAGGAACTGCACGTGGTTCGCGTCCTTCACGTTCTCCATGGCCAGCTTCCAATTGCAGCGGGCCGGGAAGCTGGCGTGGATCAACCGGTGGTCGAGGTGGCGCGACAGGCCGTCGAGGGCAGCCAGCATCTGCGGCGCAAACTGCTGTTCGATTGGCATGGGATCATCGGCAAGGTTCACGAACAACAATTCGCCGACCTGGCGCAAGGCCACCGGGATCATGGACAGGCCAGCGCGTTCCTGCGGTTCGAATCCGTATTCGACTTCATTGGGAATGGCGTGCAAGGCGCCTTGGCCGTCGAACGACCAGCCGTGATACGGGCATACCAGCGCGCGCGCGCCGAACCCGGCACGCTGCACGGGCATGCCGCGGTGCGGGCACTGGTTGATGAAGGCGCGCAGGCCCGTGGCGGTGTTTTGCAACAGCACCGGCACGCCGGCGACACGGCGCGCGAAGTAGCTGTGCCGCTCGCGCAGTGCCTGGGCGAAACCGGCAAAAATCCACAGTCGGCCGTACAGTCGTTCGCGCTCCAACTGGAACACGTGTTCATCGACATAGTGCCGTGCGTCGAGGCAGTGGCGATCCCTGCGCATGCGACGATCTATTTCGTGCGCCGGTAGATGTAGTCCTCGCGCAGCAGTTCCAGGCGCAACTCAGGCACCAGCGGCGGATAGTGGGTCTTGAGCAGTTGCGCATGCGCATCCAGCGCCGCCTGGTCGTGCCAGTGCTCGAGCACCGCAACGCGGTCCGGATCGTCGGCGCTGACGAAGGCCTCGAACTGGATGCAGCCGTCTTCCTTGCGCGTGTCGATGGCGCGCTGGCTGAAGGCGCGGGCGAGTTCAGCGCCCTTGCCCGGTATTGCCGTGATGTGTACCACCAGTCTGACGCTCATTGCTTTTCCCCTGTTGATGATGATCGCGGCTCAGCCAGCCTGTAGGCCCTGCCACTGCTCAAGGCGCGCCTTGAGTGTCGCATCGTTGACCGAAAAATCCTTGCCATCCAGATCCTCGGGCCGCTCGGCGCACAGCCAGGTCACCCAACGTGCCGGAACCTCAGGTGCTGCCAGCTGGTCGCGGCGCAGGCGGCTGATCTCGTTCATGCCGGAGGCGCGGATGGTGACCTGCATGTCGGTATCCACTACACCGGGCTGGAAGCCGAAGGTGCGCAGGCCGCGCGCGGTATATTCACCGGCAGTTGCGCGCGTGAGCATGGCAAGGCCGGCCTTGGCACTGCAATAGGCGCTCCAGCCTTCACGCGGATTGTGGGCCGCGCCGGAACTGATATTGACAATGGTGCCGCCACCACGGGAAACAAGATGCGGCAACACCGCACGAATCATGCGGTAGGGCCCGAACAGATTCACCGCCACGGCGTGCTCCCAGATAGCAGGATCGGTGTCTCCGACATGGCCGATGGGCTCGATCTGGCCGGCATTGTTCACCAGGATGTCCAACGAGCCGCATTCCTTCAGGGCCGCCGCGACAGACATCTCGGCATCGCCGGCACGGGCCACATCGCACTGCACGGCCAGGCATTTCCCATCGACTGCGGCCACGGCGTCACGCACAGCGCCAGCCCTGGCGGTGTCCCTGACCGCGACCACGATGCGCGCGCCCGCGCGCGCCAGGTCCACGGCGATGGCCGCGCCCAATCCCTTGTTCGCGCCGGTGATCAGCGCCGTTCGGCCTGCAAGTGGTTTCATGCTTGCTCCGCTCCGGTATTGCGAATCGCTCATGCTGCGGTGTCCTTGAGTTCAATGGTGCGCTGCGCCAGGCCGGGATTGAGCGCCTTCTTCTGGATCTTGCCGGTGGTGTTCTTGGGCAGTTCGTCCAGCAGGTACAGGCGCTTGGGGCGCTTGAAGCCGAGCACGTCGCGGGCATGCCGCAGGATGTCCTGCGGATCGCACGCGGCATCCTTGAGCACCGCATAGGCGACCACTGCCTGCCCCCATTCCGCATCGGCCTCGCCGATGACTGCCGCCTCCTGCACGCCGGCGT
>CAXNGL010000304.1:0-4106 GCA_964201515.1 Burkholderiales bacterium | reverse complement strand
CACGCAGCACCTGGCCGGAGAGATGTTTAAGGAGGCCGCCAAGATCGACATCGTCCACGTTCCCTATAAGGGCAGCGGGCCGGCGCTGGCCGACATCATGGGCGGGCGGATCGAGATGATGTTCGACAACGTGTCCTCGTCGAACCAGCTTATCCGGGCGGGCAAGCTGCGGGCGCTGGCGGTTACCACCGCGAAGCGCACCAGGCAGCTTCCCGATGTGCCGACCATGGTGGAGTTGGGCTTCGAGAATTTTGAGACCAGCGTCTGGTTCGGCATCTTCGCCCCGAATCGCACGCCAAAGGAGGTCGCCGACCGCATTGCGGCTGCGATCGCGACGGCCCTCTCCGACCCGAAGGCGGTGGCGCGCTACGAGGCCCTGGGTATGGACGTGCTGCGAAGCGATTCACCGGAGAAGTTCGCGGAGTTCTTCCGCCGCGACGTCCAGCGCTGGAAGGCCACCGTGGCGCGCGCCGGCATCAAGGTCGAGAAGAGTTGAGGCTGGATGGGCGACAGGCCAATGATCGCGGACACCGAAAACATCGCCGACTCGATTGCGCATCACGCGCGCGCGCGAGGGCTGCATCCGGCCATCGTGCACGGCGACGCCACGGTCAGCTACGCGGAATTCAATCGGCGGGTCTCCTGTATGGCGGCCTGGCTCCTTGACCGCGGGCTTCAGAGTGGCGACGCAGTGGGCGTCGCGCTGCGCGACGGCATCGACCACCTGGCCGCGCTCTTCGCTATCCCGCGCGCTGGCCTTGTGCTGCTACCGCTGGATTGGCGCTGGACGGCGATCGAACAGCAGCGTGTGGCGACGCATTTCGGCGCGCGTCTGGTGCTGGCGGAGCCGGGCGGGCCGCGGCTTGAAGGCTGCGATTGCGTGACATTGGACGACGCCTGCCGCGAAGCGATCGGGCGCGCCAACCCGGAGCGGCCATTCCACCGGGGCGGCGGGCCGTTGCTAATGTCGCTCTCCTCCGGAACGACAGGGCGGCCGAAGGGGCCGCGCATCACGCACCGGCAGTTCATGCGCCGCTTCCTCGTCTACGCCATCAACCTCGGCGTGCACGCAGACGACGTCTACCTGTCGGCGACGCCGCTGTATTTCGGCGCGAGCCGCACCTTCGCCATGGCGATACTGTACTTTGGCGGCACGGTGCGGATGTTCCCGCCGCCTCACACGCCGGAGGCACTGAGCGCGGAAGTCGCTCGCACGGGCACCACCGCGGTGTTCCTCGTGCCGACGATGCTGCGCCGCTTGCTGTCGCTGCCCGATGCGGCGCTGAAGCCCTGGCGCGAGGTCCGGCGCCTGGTTTCCATCGGCGCCGCCATGTTTCCCGGCGAGCGGCAGGAGATCCTGCGCCGCCTCACGCCCGGCTTCATAGACTACTACGGCTCAACCGAGGGCGGCGGCACGACCTACCTCACGCGGCACGACCCGCACCGATACTCCACGTCGGTGGGGCGTCCCGTGTTCAGCATCGACGTGCAGTGCGTGGACGCAGCGCACCAGCCTGTGCCGCCCGGCACCGTCGGCCGCATCCGCGTGCGGGGCGAAGTCGTCGCCACGAAGTTCTGGAACGATCCCGAGGCGAGCCGCGAGGCCTTCCACGATGGCTGGTACTACCCGGGAGACCTCGGCACGCTGGATGCCGACGGTTACCTCTACCTGAAGGGCCGTTCCAAGGACATGATCATCCGTGGCGGCATCAACATCTTCCCGGCCGAGGTGGAGGAGGTGCTGCAGGCGCACCCGGCGGTGGTGGACAGCGCCGTCGTCGGCTGGCCTTCGCGGGAGTTCAACGAGGAAGTCGCCGCCTTCGTGATGCTGCGCGCGGAAGTGCAGGCGAGCGCGGCCGAACTGCGCGAGCACTGCCGAGCGACGCTCGCCCCCTACAAAGTGCCGCGAGAAATCTTCGTCGTCGACGAATTCCCGCGCAACACTCTGGGCAAGGCCATCAAGACCGAACTGGCTGCACGGCTGCCGGCCCTCGCAACGCAGTCATCCTGAAGAGGAAGGGGAGCACATGAGCAATAAGCACGACATCCTGGCGATCGACACCGTCGTCAACATCTTCACGCCCGAGGCACTGATGGTCCGGCCAAAGCGCGAGGCCTTCTTTAACGGCAAAATGCGCGTGAACAAGTCCACCATGGACGGCGTCACGCACGAGGAGATGCTGCGACGCATGGACGCGGCCGGCATCGAAAAGTCCTTCCTCATCGCGATGAAGGCGGGGCGGATAGGGCACCCGGCCTGCGCCCACATACCCTACGAGATGGTGGCGAAGGCGGTGAAGCAGTTCCCGGACAGGTTCTATGGGCTCGCAGGCCTGGACCCCACGGAGGGAATGAAGGGCGTGAAGGAGCTCGAGCGCGCCGTCAATGACCTTGGATTCATCGGCGCGCACTTTTACCCGCACTGGTTCGAACTGCCGGCCGACCATGCCAAGTGGTATCCGTTCTACGCAAAGTGCTGCGAGCTGGACGTGCCGGTGCAGCTGCAGGTGGGGCAGTCCATGATCTACGACCCGGACTACCGCCTGCGCAGCGTCGGCCGTCCGATCACGCTAGATGCGGTGGCCTGCGACTTCCCGGAACTGAAGCTCATCGGCATTCACGTGGGCATTCCCTGGGCCGACGAGATGATCGCCATGGCCTGGAAACACAAGAACGTCTATATCGGCTCCGATGCCCACAGCCCCGCCTACTGGCCGCAGTCGTTCGTGCACTTCATCAACACATATGGCCAGGACAAGGTGATCTTCGGCACCGACTTCCCGGTGCTCGATTTCGAGCGCACTCGCAAGGAAGTCGAGGCGCTGAACCTGCGTCCGGAGGCGAAGAAGAAGTTTCTACGCGACAACGCGATCCGGATCTACAAGCTGGACAAGTGATCAGGCTACCGCAGCGAGAGTAGGGATAGGGCTGCGGACACAGCCATGGCAGCTGCCCCGGCCTTCACTAAAAGGAGTGCTTACGTATGTATTTCTATCTTACTGAAATAAATATTTTCGGACCCGTCTGGTAACCAGCCTAGATAGATGAACTAGATTCCACTGAAATTTTCCTCAGAACTCAGTAGCTCTCAAAGATCAATTTAGTCCTCTACTTTTTACACGTTTCGTTGCATGTTGGCTGGCGACCGTCATGTCAGTCGCGGCGGCAAGCTTGTCAAAGGTATGGCTCCACCGTATCGTCTGAGGCCTGCGTGCCAGGCAGGCCCGACTCACTTCATGCCCAGTAGCTTCTCCCAGGACGGACGTGAGGTAAATTCTTGAGGGGCGATTCGTCCCGCAAGAAGCGCGTCACCCACTTGGCGATTTAATTCAATGTAGCGACAGCCTAATGCAAGCCTGTGCTGCTCCCAATCTGCCAAAGCTGAATCAAGCGCCACCCTAGGCGTTCCCGCCAGGGCACTGGCAAGCGTCCAGGCATCATCTGCGGCCTTTGCCGTGCCTGCACCTAGATGGGGTCGGCCACTAAATGCTGCATCGCCGATGATGCACACCCGCCCGCGCAACATGCTGGGTGTGTCCACATCAACGATAACCTGAACGAAAGGCTGTGCGATCTGCTTTACCACCTCCAGCGCAAGGGCAGGAAGTTCGGCACGAGCATAGCCATGCAAAGCCGCCACCGTGTCGGGATGAAGCCACCCGGCAGGCACAGACCATTCCCTCTGCTTGCCATCCTTATCGATCAGAAGCTGCGACAGCTCAGATTCGCTAACATGTCGGTACCACACCATGGCATAGGCGATCGCGCCCGACTTCTGCGGAATCGGATAGATGCTCATGTGGCTGCCGACTGGCAGGATGTAAAGACCATCGCCGTCAAGCAGTGCGCGAGATGCGGCCGATAGCTCGGCCTCCTGCACCACGCCTCGCCAGCAGACATAGCCGGCATATCGCGGCACAGATCCTGGCGCCAGCCACTCCCGAATGCTGGAAGACTGGCCATCGGCAGCAACCACCAGATCGGCATCCACCGTCTGGCCATCCGAGAAATGAATCCGCGTGCCGCAGGCCAAGGGCTCAAGCCGGATAGCATTGGCATCGAGGTGATAACGCTCCCTCTCGACTCCATCAAGCAGCATGCTATAA
>CAXNGL010000303.1:0-4118 GCA_964201515.1 Burkholderiales bacterium | reverse complement strand
TGGTGTTCCTGCCCATCGCGGTCTACCTTTCGCTGGCCTGAGGGCAACCCCTGCGCACCGGCTGACCGCGCGAATAACGAGGAGGCGAGCATGTTCAAGACGGTGGTCTTCGATGCCTATGGCACCCTGTTAGACTGCCCTTCGCACGCAATAGATCGCATCAATCCTTGTCGTCAGTTCCTTGACCGAAAGTCCAGCCATGGTTGCAAGTACCACCCCTCCACGGTCAGTCGCATCCGGAAAAACGCCCATGACGGAAGCGGAGCTCGACCAGTTGGAAGCCCTGTTGACCTCCCCCGCACTCGGCGACAGCGCGCTGCCCCTGGACGCCCTGCAAGGCATGCTGTGTGCCGTGCTCAGCGGCCCGCGCCTGGTCGCGGCAGACACGTGGCTGCCGGTGGCCATTGGCGAGACGCCGCGTTTCGCCAGCGACGCACAGGCCGACGAAGCCGATCGCCTGCTGCTGCGCCTGCACGACACCGTGGCCGCGGAGCTGATGTCCGACGATGGCCTGTCGCTGATCCTCTACCCGACCGAGGAAAACGGAAAGGAATTCGACTTTGCCACCTGGTGCGCGGGCTACCTGGAAGGCGTGGACCTCATTGAAACAATCGGCGCGCAGGAAAACGACAGCACTGCAGACGACGAGGAGGCCGACAAGCTGCTGCTGCCCTTCATCGTGCTGTCCGGCGCGCTGGACGAAGACCCGGAATTGCGCGCCGAACTCGAATTCGCGCCCACCGACGAAGCCGCCGTCATCCGCAAGTGGAAGAAGAACTTCGTGGACTGCGTGCTCGACGCCCACGACTACTGGCTGCAGCGCCGGCTGACGCCCGACACCATCCGCCGCGAGCAGCCCAAGGTCGGGCGCAACGAGCCCTGTCCCTGCGGCAGCGGCAAGAAGTACAAGCAATGCCACGGCGCCTGAAGCTCGCGCGACCAGGAAGTTGAGGCGAAGCATGCAAAACCGCCCGCTGTCGCTGATGCTCAATGCCGGGCACGCCGTGGATCACATGTTCCTGCTGATCTTCGCCACTGCGGTGACCTCCATCGCCGGCGAGTTCGGCTTCACGCACTGGGAAGACCTGATGCCCTACAGCGTGGGCGCAGCGGCCATGTTCGGCGCCGCATCCTTACCCGCCGGGCGCCTCGGCGACCTGTGGGGGCGCCGGCCCATGATGCTGGTGTACTGGTTCGGCATGGGCGCCTCGGCGCTGCTGGTGGCCATGACGCAAGGCCCATGGCAGATCGCCGCAGCGCTCACCGTGCTCGGCATTTTCTCGGCCATCTACCACCCCATCGCCATCCCCATGCTGCTGCAGCATTCGAAGAACCCGGGGCTTACCGTGGGTTTCAACGGGCTGGTGGGCAACATGGGCATTGCCCTGTCGGCCATTGTCACCGGTTTCCTGGTGAAGTACTTCGGCTGGCGCGCCGCATTCGTCTTCCCCGGGATGGTGTCGATCGGTCTCGGCGTGGCCTTCGCCTTCATTGCGCCACGCGAGACCGAAGCGCCGGCCAAGCGCACCACGCGCGTCGCGCCGATGCCGCAGGGCGAGCTGTTGCGTGTGGTCATCCTCATGACGGCTACCGCCATCGTCGGCGGCCTGTTGTTCAACTTCACCACCAACAGCAACCAGCAATTGCTGATCGAGCGCTTCGCCGGCCTGATCGACGACCCGGCAGTGCTGGGAAGCCTGCTGGCTTCCGCATATGTCATCGGCTCCTTCGCGCAGATCGTCGTCGGCCGGCTGATCGACCGCTTTCCGATCAAGCAACTCTACCTGGTCGTCCTCGCCCTGCAACCGCCGCTGCTGGCCGCGGCCGCCATGGCCGAGGGCTGGATGCTCTACGTGTTGCTGACCGGATTCATGATGTCGATCTTCGGCGCCGTGCCCTTCACCGACGCCATGCTGGTGCGCTACGTGGACGACCGCATGCGCTCACGCGTCGCCGGCATGCGCCTGACCATCGCCTTCACCGTGAGTTCAGCCGCCGTCTGGGCGCTCGGGCCGGCGGTCAAGGCCGTGGGGTTCCAGACGCTGCTGCTGTCCTTGGCGGCGATCGGCGTGACGGCGGTGCTGTTGGCATTCCTGCTGCCGCCTGAGGGCGGCGCCAAGGAACCGACGACCTGATTGCCGTAACACGTGCGATATCGTCGCGTAGTGCCGCCGCGCACCTTCCTGGTCGTCATCGGTTCTCCATTCATGTAAACGAATAGTTGACTGAGCCGATATCGCTGAACCGCGCCTGCCACGCATCGGCACACGCGATGGCCGTGGGCTTGGTGTAGGTGCCCGTCATTACCAGATCGCCGGGCTTGAGGCCCCGACCCAATCGCGACAGGTGGTTGGCGAGACTGGCCAGCGATTCGAATACATCGTCCACCGAGTCCGCGCCGCGCACGCGCTCCACGGACTCGCCATTGCGGAACAAGTCGGCGATCACTGCACCCGGATTCAGGTTCTCGGGCAGCGGGCTGATCTTTTCCGCCGTGACAAAACCCCACTGCACCACATTGTCTGCCACGCCCAGCGGCAGGTTGGCGCGAATGTCGAGCCGCCGCTCGACAATTTCAAACGCCGGCGCCACAGCCGCCACGGCCTGGCGCGCCTCCTTGGGCGTGACATGGGGGCCGTGCAGCGCCTGACCGATGGTCATGCACAGTTCGGACTCGATGGCGGGATCACGGATCTCTGCATGCGGTACGCTGCCGCCGCTCGCAAAATGCCGTCCCGCCAGCAGGTAGCCGAACACCGGCGCGGACAGCCCGATCGTGCTGCGCGCCGCAGCGGAAGTAATCCCGATCTTCCAGCCTGCTTGCTTCTCGCCGGAAGCGATATGGCGCGCCAGCATCGCCAACTGAACCTGGTAGGCGTCATCCAGCGTCAACGACTGGTTGGGCGCCAGTTCCGGCGTCACCCGGCGTTGCGTCGCCTGCCAGAGGCGTTCGACCGTCGCTTCAAGATCCATGGCGTGTTTCCTCGAATGGTGGAGCGCCGATCATGCCCGAGTTGCCAGCTTTGCATCGCCGGCGCCGGAAAGGTGTGTCGGATGTTTTGCAATCCCCGCCGCCCTATGCACGTGTCACCACCGGTGCGTCATCGGTGCCGGACTCCGGCATGGGCTCGCCGCGCACGCCATGCGGGTGCAATTCGCCTTCCTCGCCATTATCGTCCGTCGCCTCCTCGGAGAGCACCACGGCCGGCGCCAGGAACCCGCCCGACTGGTGCCGCCACAGCTTGGCGTAGTGCCCCCTGTCCAGCGCCAGCAGCTCTGCATGCAGCCTTCAGCGAGCACGATCAGGCGGCCCATGCGCACGAAGGTGGACGAAGGCATAGTACGGTTGTAGACATTTGCGATGTATAATAAGGCCATATGTCCACTATCAAGGCCGCGCCATGGAAACCATCCATTCGGTAGAAAGCGTGCTCGGCGGCAAGGCAACCCTCAAGGCCTCGCCACGCTCGGCGCGCGACTGGCATGCGCTGCTGGAGGCCGGCCTGCCGCGCGGCGTGCTGGATGCTCTAAAGCAGGCGACCTCACTATCGGATGCGCAGTTGGCATCCCTCGTGGGTGTCAGCGGCAAGACGCTGCAACGCGGACGCGCGTCGCGAGGCCGTCTGGATAGCGTCACAAGCGATCGTTTGTTTCGCGCGGCCCGCCTGGTTGCCCTGGCGGGCGAGGTGTTGGAGGATCGCGAGCGCGGTATCGCATGGCTTGGCCGCGCACAAATCGGCCTGGGTGGCGTGGCGCCATTCGCGCTCATGACTACCGACGCGGGCTGCGAGCAGGTAGAACAACTGCTACTGCGAATCGAGCACGGCGTATACGCTTGAGGCGCGCCTACCGGATTGTCAAACGCCGCCTGGCCCGCTTTGCATTCTCGGGCGAAGGCGCCCGGCTCGCCGGCGGACGCTGGAACAGTCCGGGGGCGCGCGTGGTTTATCTTTCCTCCACCCTGTCGCTTGCCGCGATGGAGACATTCGTTCATTTGGGCGATGACGCGCTGGCCTTGGACTATGTCTATTTCGATGTTGAAATCCCGGCGAATTTACCGATCGAAAAGCTCCTCCACGTCCCCAAAGGCTGGCGCGAGGAGCCGCCAACCCAAACCT
>CAXNGL010000302.1:0-4133 GCA_964201515.1 Burkholderiales bacterium | reverse complement strand
GACCGCACCGGCGCCTCTCCGCGCCGCGCCAACGCATCTCCGCGCCGCACACGCGCCTCTCCGCGCCGCGCCGACGCATCTCCGCGCCGCACACGCGCCTCTCCGCGCCGCGCCGACGGGTCAGGGAACGACGCGTTTGAACTCGGTGTCGAGCATCGGGCCGAAGATGAGGCGCAGGAAGCGCTCGCTCGCATACATGCGCTCGCCGGCAATCTTGTTCTCGCCGAACGCCTGTACCGCGATGACGCGAAACTTCTCGACCATGCCGTCCTCCATCTTGACGTGGACGTAGCGCTCGATCACCACGCCGTCATCGCCCTCCCAGTCGCCCAGGCGGTGCATGGCCAGCATGCGCGGGCGCAGCGTCTCGAAGTGATAGGTGTAGTAGCGGCGCGCGTTCTCCAGGCCTTCCATGCGCAGTCCCGCCGGCCAGATTTCATAGAAGTAGGGCGCCTCCATGGTGGCCAGCGTGGCTTCCACGTCGAGCACCGCCTCCGACGCGCTGTGCTGCTTGCTCATGGTGATGAGTTGCGCCTGGTTCTTCCTCATGCTCTTCTTCCTTCCTGATTGGCAACATTGTTCATCCGAGTGCATAACCGCCGTCACTCTTCACCTTGTCAAAAAGGGGGGGCGGCTCTTCCCCCCTGTCAAAGCGGGCGGCTCTTCCCCCTTGTCAAAGGGGGCGGACGGGCCACAGGCCCGCCGGGGGATTTGCGAGATGGCGACCGCGAAATCCCCCCGCACGCCTGCGGCGTGTCGGCCTTGTTAAATCCCCCCGCACGCCTGCGGCGTGTCGGCCCCCTTTCACAAGGGGGTGCCCCCCCAATCCCCCGCACGCCCGCGGCGTGTCGGCCTTGTTTAAATCCCCCCGCACGCCTGCGGCGTGTCGCCCCCCCCTTTCACAAGGGGGCGCCCCTGTATTGCACGTCTGCAGCTGTTGACTCCTCCTTCGCCAGTTGCGCCGCTCAACCCTGCTGAACGCTGTCGCGATGCTGAACTTTGTCGCCAATCAGGTCCTCCGTTGAATGTCCGTGTTCAGCCTGCGGCCGGAGGCACCGGCTCGCCGATGCGCTCGCCGGCCAAGGTGGTGCGACACATGTCGCGAAGCTCGTCGGGATCATAGTCGGCCGGCGCGAGGTGCATGGTGCAGCGGTTGTCCCACAGGATGAGGTCGTTGACGCGCCAGGTATGGCGATAGGTGAGCTCGGGCCGCGTCGCATGCGTGCACAGGAAGCGGATCAGGCCCTCGCTCTCCTGGCGCGTCATGCCCCAGATCTCGCGCGTCAGCATGTCGCTCACGTAGAGCGCCTTGCGCCCGGTGCCCGGATGCACGCGCACCAGCGGGTATTTCATCGGCGGGTTGTCGCGGATGGACTGCGCCACCTGTGCCGGATCCATGACCCTGTACTCGGGCGCCAGTGACACGTCGTTGACCACGTAGAGCCGCTCGATGATCTTCCGCAGCGTCTCGGACAACGTCTCGTAGGCCAGGTACATGTTGGTGAACAGCGTGTTGCCGCCCACCGACGGCAGCGCCCGGCAATGCAGCATCGAGCCGCCTGAGGGACGAGCCATGAAGCTGCCGTCGGAATGCCACTTGCGGCCGACTTCCGCGGTGTTGGATCGCTTGCCGTCGGTGATGCGGTTGGTGACGCGAAAGAGTTCCGCAATGTTGTCGCCGCGCAGCCCCTTGTCACCGTGCAACTCCAACTCACCGAACTGACGCGTGAAGGCGATGTGCTGCGCGATGGTCCAGTCGACATCGCGAAACAGCAGGATGAGGTGGGCGTGCCAGGCGGCGCGTAGCGCCTCGAGGGTGGCGGCATCGAGCGGGTAGCGCGGGTCCACGCCGAGGATCTCGGCGCCCAGGCCGTAGGACAATCTGCGGACTTCGATACCTGCCAAGTTTCATCCCCTTCCCGAGCGGCGCGCAATGGTGGATCGCAGTATGATTCTAGTGCTTTGCAGGTGGGGAAATGTTTTCAAATCGAGCCTGGTCAAGGCCGCTTGTCATCAGGGGGAATGCATGCAGGTTTTCAATTCGGCAGTGAAGGGTCGCAACGGCGTACGCGAGCGCATTATGTCGGGCATGGCGGCGGTTGGCCTGGCGGCCGCGCTGTTCGCGCCGGGTGCAGCGATTGCGCAAGGCCGCACGTCGGAAGCCGCGGTGGAGGCGCTGGTGAAGGCGGCCAAGGCGGAGAACGCCGAGCTGACCATGTATGTCGGCTACACCGAGAATGTGGCTCGGCGCACGGTCAATGCCTTCATCGCCAAGTACGGGGTCCGGACGCAGTTCCTGCGCACGGACGCAGCCAATCTGCTGCAGCGCTACAGCGCCGAGGCCGAGGCCGGCAAGATCGCAGCCGACCTCGCCATTACCTCGGGCGGGCTGGATCGTCGCGCCGACGGTCAGGATGACACCGGCGGCTGGTTCGAGCCAGTGAAGGACGCCAATATTCCGGTAATCGCCAGTGGAGAGTACCCCGCCAAGTTCGTCGGCTCGCGGACCGCGGTTGTGCAGCTGACGCCCTGGCTGCTGGTCTACAACTCCGACCGGGTGAAGGGTGCGGACATACCGAAGGACTGGCCGGATCTGCTCAACCCGAAATGGAAGGGCAATGTCATCGTCAACGACCCGCGCGTGTCCGATGCCTTCATGGAATTCTGGGGCGTGCTGCTCGACGATTACGGCCCGGGCTTCTTCGACAAGCTTCGCCCAAGCCTGCGGCGCGTGCTGTCGCCGGTGCCGGCGGTGCAGGGCCTGGGCGCGGGCGAGGGAGCGTTCGTGTTGCCGGTGGTGTCGGGGCAGGTGCAGGGCGTGCGCGAGAAGGGCGCACCGCTGGAAATGGTGCAGCCGGATCTGACCACCGGCGTGTTGCTGCGCCTGGTGCTCACCGCGCGCGGCAAGGCCAAGGCGCCGGCCGCAGCGCGCCTGTTTGCCAACTGGGTGCTGTCGCCCGAGGGCAACAAGGTGGTGAATTCCGATCCCGGGAACTTCACCATGTACGACACGGACCGCCTGCCCAAGCGATATACCGTGGCCGTGCCGCTGACGGCTGCACGTCGCGACACCATTCGCAAACTGCTCGGCTACGAATGACGCGGGGGTGATGCGGGCGGCGCGAGGCCCTGCTTGCTTGCGCGGGCGCGCCCGTTCGCAGCTGTGGGTGGGGCGAGGAAGGAATGCACTATTGGGCTGTGCCGGCCAGTGCCGGCCACGGATGTGCTGCGCTAGACTAGCCGCATGAGCACCCGCCCGCGCCGCCGCACCACCGATCGCGACACCCTCACCGTGGGCCTTTCCGCGGTCATCGTTGCCATGAACGGCGACGAACCGATGGTGCTGGCCATCCGCTCCGGCGACGGCGGGCCCGATGCGCTGCCTTCGGGGCCGCTGGAGTCGCGCCATCGCACGCTGGATGCCGGCCTGCGCTCCTGGGTGGAGCAGCAGACCCGCCAGACGCTGGGCTACGTCGAGCAGCTCTACACCTTCGGCGACAGCAACCGCCTGTCCGATGAGTCGGCGCAGACGGCGCGCATGCTGTCGATCGGCTACCTTGCCCTGGTACGCGAGGCGCGGCCGGAGTCCGACAGCAATGCGCTGTGGCGCGATTGGTATCGTTACTTCCCATGGGAAGACCGGCGTGCCGGCAAGCCCGCCGTGTTGACGAGGATCGAGCGCGAGCTGCGCCAGTGGATGGCGGCCGCGCCCACGCGCGAGGAACGCCGCAGGCGCGAAGAGCGGCTGCGCACGAGCTTCGGCCTGCACGATGCGCCACTGAGCGACGACCGCGTGCTCGAGCGCTACGAACTGCTCTATCACGTGGGCCTGGTGCCCGAGGCGCATCGCGACGGCATGCGCACCTGGGCGGCGGCGAAGGATTCGTCATCCGATGTGCTGACTGACGGCGAGACCATGCTGGCCGACCATCGCCGCGTGCTGGCCACCGCCATCGGCCGCCTGCGCGGCAAGATCAAGTACCGCCCGGTGGTGTTCGAGCTGATGCCGCCGACATTCCGCTTCCGCCAGCTGCAGCGTGCCGTGGAAGCGCTGGCCGGGTTGCGCCTGCACACATCGAACTTCCGGCGGCTGGTGGAGAGCCAGGGTCTGGTCGAGGAGACGGGTGAAGTGG
>CAXNGL010000301.1:0-4138 GCA_964201515.1 Burkholderiales bacterium | reverse complement strand
GCGGCATCGGCAACATCAGCGCTGCGCATACATCCAAGAACGCCTTGCCTCCAGGAGCGCTGCTGCTGCAGCTGGGCGGACCGGGCATGTTGATCGGCATGGGCGGTGGTGCGGCGTCAAGCATGGCCACCGGCAGCAACAGCGAGGACCTCGATTTCGATTCGGTGCAGCGCGGCAAGGCCGAGCTCCAGCGCCGCGCGCAGGAAGTCATCGACCGCTGCTGGCAGCTCGGCGCCGACAACCCCATCCTGTCGATCCACGATGTGGGCGCGGGCGGCGTATCCAATGCGCTTCCCGAGTTGGTGCACGGCGCCGGTCGCGGCGCGCGCATCGACCTGCGCGCGCTGCCGAGCGAAGAGCCGGGCATGACGCCGCGCGAAGTGTGGTGCAACGAATCGCAGGAACGCTACGTGCTGTCGATCATGCCGGCGGACCTGGCCCGCTTCACTGCGTTGTGCGAGCGCGAGCGCTGCCCGTTCGCAGTGGTTGGCACCGCAAGCGCCGAGGGCCAGTTGCGGGTGGAAGACCCGACCTTCGGCAATGCGCCGGTGGACATGGACCTGGATGCCGTGCTTGGCAAGCCGCCGCGCATGACGCGCGATGTGCGCCGCGTGGCGCCGGTGCGCGAGGCATTGTCACTGGACAAGGTGACGCTCGAGGAGGCTTGTCATCGCGTGCTGCGCTCGCCCACGGTGGCGAGCAAGAATTTCCTGGTGTCGATCGGCGACCGGACGGTGGGCGGGTTGTGCGCGCGCGATCCCTATGTCGGGCCGTGGCAGGTGCCGGTGGCCGATTGCGCGGCCACGCTGATCAGTTTCGACGGCTGTGCCGGCGAGGTGTACGCCATGGGCGAGCGCACGCCGCTGGCGCTGATCGACGCGCCTGCCTCGGGCCGCATGGCGGTGGGCGAGGCGCTGACCAACCTGGCCGCGGCACCGGTGGAGCTTGGTCGGGTGAAGCTGTCGGCCAACTGGATGGCAGCGGCCGGCTACCCCGGCGAGGACGCGGCGCTGTTCGATACCGTGCGCGCGGTGGCGATCGAGCTGTGCCCGGCCCTTGGCGTGAGCATCCCGGTGGGCAAGGATTCGCTGTCCATGCGCACGACGTGGACCGATGACGGTGCGGCGAAGGAGGTCGTGGCGCCGCTGTCGCTGATCATTTCCGCGTTCGCGCCCTGCGACGACGTCACCGCGACGCTCACCCCGCAGCTGCGCCTGGATGCCGGAGCAACGGAACTCGTCCTGGTCGATCTCGGCGAAGGCAAGAACCGCCTTGGCGGCTCGATGCTGGCGCAGGTGTTCGGCGATGCCGGCGCGGGCTTCGGCGATGTGGCCCCCGACCTCGACGATGCCGCGAAGTTCAAGCGCTTCTTCGCGACCGTGCAGTCGCTCAACCGCGACGGCCTTATCCTCGCCTATCACGATCGCTCCGACGGCGGCGTGTTCGCGACGGTGTGCGAAATGGCATTCGCCGCGCATTGCGGGGTGTCGCTCAATGTGGACCTGATTGCCTACGATGCGCTGGCCTTCGACGTGGACGGCAGCGAGCGGCGCCCGGAGATCATGTACGGCCGCGACCTGCAGCACGTGCTGGCGGCGCTGTTCTGCGAAGAGCTGGGTGCGGTGCTGCAGGTGCGCTCGGCGGATCGCGCCAGGGTCATGGCGCGCCTGCGCGAGGCCGGATTGAGCGCGAGCCTGATCGGCGCACCCAACAAGCGCGATGAAGTGCGCATCATCCGCAACGCCAAGCCGATCTTCACGGCGGCGCGAACAAAGCTGCAGCAAACCTGGTCGGAAGTCAGCTATCGCCTGCAGGCCTTGCGCGACCATCCGGACTGCGCGCGCGAGGAATTCGACGCCATCGCCGATGCCACCGACCCGGGGCTGCACGCCAAACTGGAGTTCTCCGTCGTCGCTGCGCCGGCCGTCGTGAGCGGCGCACGTCCGCGCATCGCCATCCTGCGCGAGCAGGGCGTCAACGGCCAGGTCGAGATGGCCGCGGCGTTCCACCGCGCCGGCTTCGAGGCGCACGATGTGCACATGAGCGACATCATCGCGGGCCGGGTGTCGTTGTCCGGGTTCGCCGGATTCGCGGCCTGCGGCGGCTTCTCCTACGGCGATGTGCTGGGCGGCGGTTCGGGATGGGCGAAATCCATCCTGTTGAATGCGCGGGCCCGCGATGAGTTCAATGCGTTCTTTTCGCGCGGCGACAGTTTCGCGCTCGGCGTGTGCAACGGTTGCCAGATGATGAGCCAGTTGCGCGAACTCATTCCCGGCGCGGATCACTGGCCGCGCTTCCTGCGCAATCGCTCCGAGCAGTTCGAGGCGCGACTGGTCATGGTGGAGGTCACGGCAAGCCCGTCGCTGTTCTTCAATGGCATGGCGGGGAGCCGCATGCCGGTGGTCACGGCTCACGGCGAGGGCCGCGCGGCGTTCGCGACGTCGCAGGACCAGGCCCGAGCCATCGTGTCGCTGCGCTACGTGAACAATGCGGGCGCGCCGACGGAAATGTATCCGGCCAATCCGAACGGTTCCCCGCAAGGCATCACCGGCCTCACCACCGCCGATGGCCGTTTCACCATCCTCATGCCGCATCCCGAGCGCGTGTTTCGCAGCGCCCAGATGTCATGGCATCCGCGTGAGTGGGGAGAGGCGTCGCCGTGGCTGCGCATGTTCGAGAACGCGCGCAAGGCACTGGGCTAGCCGGCTGGCCAAGGGTTCATCTTTGACCCTGCGCCGCCCGGGGGAGTCGATCCAACCCGAACGCCCGGTCGAAATTGTTATCCTTTGTTCTCCAAGCGCCGGCTAACACACAGAGATACGCGATCGGTCCAGGCCGCCTTAAACCCAGAGTTGAAATCCGCGCTAGGGTTTGCCTTTGGCACCCAGCGTGACGCGCAGCTTCAGGCTCCAGTAGGCGGCCATCGCGGGATCGGCGGGTTGCCCCAGTTCCCCATCCCGGTAGATCTGTTGCATGCGCTGGATTGCCTCGACCTGGTTGGCCACCGCAGCGGCCTCGTAGAGTTTCAGCGCCAGCTGATTGTCTGCGGGTACCCCGATGCCGGTTTCATAGGCGCGTGCCAATTCCCAGTTTGCAATGGGATGGCCTTGCGCCGCTGCGCGCGTGAGCCAGGCCCGCGCCTCGTCCAGGTCGCGCGGGAGCCCGGCACCATGCTGCAACAACAGGCCGAGAAAATACTGGCCCTGGACATCGCCTTGCAGGGCCGCCTTGCGAAACCACTCGGCGGCCACCGCGGGATTCGCCGCCATGCCACTACCGTCCAGGTACAGCCGCGCCAGCTGTGCTTGCGCCCGGGCATGCCCGGAGGCTGCGGCACGCTGCAGCCATTGCAGCATGATCTTGTCGTTTGGCGGCGCGCCGCGTCCGCGGCCATGCATCAGTGCGAGGTTGTATTGGGCCAGCGCATAGCCGGCGTCGGCAGCCTTCTGGTACCAGTGCCGGGCGACGCCATAATCGACCGGCACGCCCTTGCCGTCCACGTGCAGCGCGGCAAGATTGTTCATTGCCGCCGGCATGCCTGCGGTGGCCGCGCGCAGGTACCAGATGGCGGCTTCGCGATAGTTGCCGGATGTCGCGGCCGGCAATGACTCGAGGATTTGCCCGCTGACAATGGCAGCATCGTTGTTGCCGCGGGCTGCCAGCGGTCGCACCAGGGCCAGCGCTTCCTGCAGCTTGCCGGCCTGGGCCAGCTTGAGCGAGGAATCGATGACTGCACGTTCCGCAGCCGCGGCCGTTGGGGATGGCCCTGCACGCGCATCTGCCGCAGCGGCAGCGGTCGGCGTCGGACGGGGTGCTTGGGCATGCAGCACGGCCGCGACGAGCAGCAGCGCTACTGCGGCGGCAATGCGCGAGGCAGGCTTCATGCCTTCCTGCCCTTGTCGGGTACGGGTGAACCCGCTGCTGCCGCCAGTTGCTCGTAGACCTGGCGCACCGCCCTGGCACGCTCCCCGGTGTCACTGGTGACGACCTCGATGCGCAGCTTGGTCGGCCCGGCCAGTTTCCAGCCGCGATTGCGTTGCACCAGTCGAATCACCGCGGCTCCATCGAGCGGCGGATGGGCGATGAACTGCAGCTGCAGTGTTTCCGAGGTCGCATCCAGCCGCGCGATACCCAGCGG
>CAXNGL010000300.1:0-4146 GCA_964201515.1 Burkholderiales bacterium | reverse complement strand
TCGAGGCGCAACGCCGCGCCGCGGCGGAGCAGGCACTGGCGCACATCGAGCGTGCGCGCGCCAGCGCCGAAGAACAGCTGCGGCGCGTGGCCCAATCGCGCATCGCGGCCGAGAGCAGCAATGCCGTAGCCACGGTGGAGCGGCTCCGGGCCGAGGAGGCGGCGCTGATCCAGGCTTGCATGCGCACCGAGCAGGAAGAGCGCGCAGCGTTGGCGGCGGTGGCGCGCCGCAGCGCCGAATCCGAACTGACTGCGCTCGACGCCGAGCGAGAGCAACGCGATCGCCACTTGGCACAGGAATCTCAACTGCGGCTGGATACCGAGTCGCGGGAACTGTCGCGTATCGAAGAACGCCTGGCCGCGGAGAAGCGTTTGCGCGCCGTGGCTGAATCGCGCCTGCGGCACGAGGATGAACTGGCGCTAACGGCCTCCAGTCGTGCCGACGCAGAGTCGGAGGCGCTCGCACAGACGCAACTGCGCATCGACGCCGAGCGGCGCGCCATCGAGGCAGCCCGCGAGCGCTGTGCTGCGGAGTCCCTGGCCGCGGGTAATTATGCGTCGCTGGCCATGGTCGACAACCAGGCAGCCGAGGCAGCGGACCGGCGTGCCCAGGCCGATGCGGCTGCGGCGAAGGCGGCGCAGGGGCGCGCCGATGCCGAGCGGGCTGCTGCCGCCGAGGCGATGGCGTGTGCCGAGTGTGACCGTCTGGCGACCGCGGCGGCGCTGCAGCGTCACGATGCCGAGGTGGAAGCGGGCCGGGCCGCCGAGGCGCGTCTGCTCGCGGATCGCGAGGCGGCCGAAGCGTCGAAGGCGTTGTCCGCTGTCGAGTATCAGGCCGCTTGCGAGGCGCGATCGCGGCTGGCGCTGGCCGACGAGGCGAGCCGCGCGGCCGAGGCGCAGGCGCGCGCCGATCAGGAGGCGCAGCAGGCCGCCATCCAGCGCGCTGAGACCGCGCTGGAGCTGGCGGCGCAATCGTCGCGACGAGCTGAGCTGGAGTGCGCGCTTTCCGTCGAGCAGGCGGCGCGCGCCAGCACGGAAAAGAGCGCCGCCGATGCGCTGCATGCACGACTTGAAGCAGAGGCACGGGAGCGCGACATTGTCGAGGAACGCGCCCTGGCTGAGCAGCAGGCAGAAGCCGAAGCGGCGGCACGTCTGGCCGCCGAAGCGCAGGCGTTGGAGGCGGCTCAGTCGCGGCAAAAGCGCGACCGCCATGCTGCTGCCGCGGCACTGGCGCGCCGTCGCGTCGAAGAGGAGGCCGCGGCGTGCGCTGCCGATCGGGCGGATGCTGACATCAAGATCCTTGCCACGGTACGCGCTCGAGAGCGCACAGAGGCAGTGGCACTGGCCGCCAGCAATGAGCGACTTGCAGCGGAACAGGCGGCACTCGCAGCCGAAGCGGAACGGGTTGCCGAGGATGCACAGCATGCGGAACTGGCGCGCATCGCCGCCGGGAATTCAGCGCGTGCACGGGCCGAAGTGGAGCGTCTGGCTGAATCGCGTCGGTTGGCGGAGGTAGAGGTGGCTGAGCAGTGCCGCGAGCGGGTGTTTGCCGAGAGCGAAGCCGTTGCCGCGGCACGCCAGCGCCTTGAGGCGGACCGATACCTCATGCGGGCAGCACGCGAGCGCGTGCGCCTGCATGCCGAGGCCGAAGCGCGCAGCAAGGCGGCGGAGGCGGCTGAGCAGGCGCATCTGGCCGCACAGCAGCAACGGCTTGCCGAATTGTTGCAGTCCGAGAAAGCAGTTGAGCAGGCGGCGCAGTTGGCACTGGTGCAGGCCGCCGCTCGCGCCGAAGCCAATGCACGGGCGCAGGAGGCCCACGAAGGGCGCCGTGATGCGGAGCTGGCGGGAACGCAAGCAGCCCAGGAACGCGAGAATGCCGAGCGCGATGCGGTGCTGGCCGCGCAGACGCGCGTGGAAGCAGACCGCCGGCTCACGCAGGTGGCACGCCAGCGCGAGCGCCTGTGCGCCGAGGCAGAAGAGCTCAGCCGGGCAGCGCAGTTGGCCGAGCGGGAGTATCTCGCCGCGGAGCAGCGGCGGCTTGCCGATTTGTCGCAATCCGAGAAGGCCGTCGAGCAGGCGGCGCAACTGGCGCTGCTGCAGGCCGCCGCTCGTGCCGAGGCCAATGCAAGGGCGCAGCAAGCCCACGAGCGCTGCCGCAATGCGGAGCTTGCGGCAGCGCATGCGGCGCATGAGCGCGAGCGGGCGGAAATGGCGCGCGCGGTGGCACTTGAAGCGCAGGCGCAGGCCGATGCCGAACTCGCGCGCGAGTGCCGCTTGGCGCTGCGCGCCGAGGAGTCCTTGTTGAAGCAGCGTCATGCACAGGCGGCAGCCCAGCGCCAGCGTGCCGCTGAACTGCAAGCCGCAGCGGTGGAGCTTCGCCGCTCGGAGCAGGCGCAACTGGAGGAGCAGCCAAGGCCGGCGCGCAAGCAGCGCCTGCGCGCCATCGCCGCCGGCATTGCGCTGGTTGCACTGCCGGTGATCGTATTGCAGCTGGGCGCGATCGGCGCGATCACGCCGCAGGGTGACATGGTCTCGAGCGCCCGCGCCGCCGGTGTCAACGCGCCAACTCCGGCAGACGCGGCAGTATTTTCCCAGGCGGATGGCTCTCCGGTCGATCTGCGCCTAAGCCAGTCACTGGGGGAGGCGCGCCAAGCCGCGTTGGTCAGGTAGGCCGGCTGGAGCCACGATTGGCGGCGCCACCGCCACCGCCACCAGGGCATGCGCTACGGTCGGACAACCAGCGTCACTCCGAAGCGATGCTTGAACGCATCGCTGATCCGCTCGAAGAAATGCCCCACGCGCACCACCGTGAAATCGCGCATATCGATGATGGTGCTGGAGAGGCCGCGCTCGCTGGCGTACTTGCAGGTGCCGTGATCGATGCACAGGTCGGCTGCGGCAAGCACTTCGGCGTCGATGTCGGCCACGCGATACTTGGTGCCCTTTTGCGACAGGTTGGCGGATGAACCGAACATCGGCAGCAGGCGCTCCAGGCTCTGCCTGACGATCTCCTCGTGCATGGCGCCGCCGTTGATGATCATTTCCATGGTGCCGTTCTTGGAGCAGCGTGCCAGCGTCTCTGGCGGCGTGTTGCGTATCAGCGGATGATCGGCGCGCATCGGCGCAACCACGGCGAAGGGCAGTTCCTCCTCGGCATCGATGACGCGGATCATCTCGCGTTTTTCGTCGGGCAAGATGTGCAGCTCGCGGCTGACTTCCCAGCTGCCCCACAGGCCGCAGGGCTTGTCGAAGGAGCGCTTCTTGGCCTGGAATGCGCGCTGCATGGCATCCGGCTGCAGCGCGCACAGCCCGTAGCCCATGTCGTTGGGGACGATGACGATGCCGCCCGACTGCATGGCGTCGATGGCGCGACGGACGTGGTCGGCGATGACTTCGGGCGCGATCCAGTCGCCGGTCGAGGCCACGCCCGCGGACAGGATCGTCGTTGCTGCGGCTGAAAGCGCGGCGTCAGTCATGTGGCTTGCGTCGCGGCAAACTACTGCCGCGGACCCGCTGTCTTGACGATGGATTCCCAGTTGTTGAATTCGCGCGTGAGACGCTCCTGCGTCTTTTCCAACGATTCGGCGATGGGCCGCACCAGGATGCGGGCGAAGAGTTCCTTCATGTCCGGCATGTCCATGGCGGCAATCAGCTCGCGATTGAGGATGGCCTGGATGTCCTTTGGCACTGCCGCCGGTGCCATGATGGCGTACCAGGAAGTCACGTCGTAGCCGGGAGCGATGGTCTCGGCGAGGGTCGGGATATCGGGCGCCTGTGCCGAACGCGTGGCCGTGGTCACGGCAATGGCGCGGATCTTCCCGGCCGCCATCTGCGGGCGCGCTGCAGCGAAGCTGGTGATCATGCCGCTCACCGTGCCGCCCAGCGTGTCGATCATGATCTGGCCCGAGCCCTTGTAGTCGACGTTGACGATGTCTGCCTTGGCGAGGCTGCGCAGGAGGTTGTTGGCAAGCAGCGTGTCCTCGCCCGAGGAACCCAGCGTGACCGCGCCGGGCTTGGAGCGCGCGAGCTTGAGGAATTCCTGCGCATTGGTCGCCGGCACATGGGCGCCGACGATCAGCACCAGCGGCTGGTCGCCGAACAGCAGCATCGGCGCGAGATCCTTGCGCGGGTTGTAGGGCAGGTTCTT
>CAXNGL010000299.1:0-4149 GCA_964201515.1 Burkholderiales bacterium | reverse complement strand
ATGCGGCATTCCTGACTGATGCCGGTGGGCGCCTGGAGAAAGGCATTGCCGAGGCGGACGTGGCCTGGGCTTCTGCCCAGCTGCGCGCATACTACCGGCGGCTCGTCGCCCAGGCAGTACAGGAGGCGGCGCCGGTGCTGGTCAGCCTGTCCCCGGCGCAGATTACCGACATGGAGAAAAAACTAACCGATATCAATGCCAAGTTCGCCCGCGAGCACCACCTTGAGGACCAGGGCAAGCGCGTGCGCCGCAATGCCAGGCAGATGCACAAGCAGTTCGACGACTGGTTGGGCAACCTGTCGGATGCACAGGAGGAGCGCATCGAGCGCTTCGTGCGCGAGCACGACGCCCTGTCCCTGGTGCGCTTCGAAGACCGCAAGCGGCGCCAGCGCGAAGGCGTGATACTGGTCAGGTCCGAGCGCGACCCCGCATCCCTGGCGTCGCGGCTGACCGAACTCCTCGCCAATCCGGATGCCGGACGCACGACGGAGTTGCGGGCTGCGCTTGCCCGCCATGAAGTGGAGCTCGGACGGCTGGTGGTGGAGATCGATCGCGGCGCCACCCCCGAGCAGCGCAGCCATGCCGTGCGACGGGTGGCGCGTTACGCCAATGATTTTCATGTGCTGGCGGCGCAGAAGCCGGCTGCCGCGACAACGCCCTGACCGGGGCCTGGCGGATTTTCCGAGCATGATCCAGTGACGAGCCGGCCTATTCTTGTGTTTTCGCACGCCAATGGTTTTCCGGCCGGCAGCTACCGCAAGATGCTCAACCGGCTCGAAGCAAGTTTTGACATTCGCGCCATTGACCGGATCGGTCACGATGCGTGCTATCCGGTGACAGACGGCTGGCCGCACCTGGTGGCCGAACTGACCGACTTCATTGCCGCACAAGCGGAAGTCCCGGTGTTCGCCGTCGGCCACTCGCTGGGCGGATATCTGAGTTTTCTCGCCGCGGTGCAGAAGCCGGAGCTGTTCGCGGGAGTGCTGCTGCTCGACTCACCAATCCTCGGCTACTGGAAGGGCACCGCCTTTGGCATGGTGAAGCGCTTCGGCATGGCCGACCGCGTCACGTCGGCGGGCATTACTCGCGAGCGCCGCCGCGAGTGGCCGTCGCTGGAAGCGGCAACGCAGTATTTCCTGACCCGCAAGGCCTTCCGTCATCTCGATCCGGACTGCGTGCGCGACTACGCGGTTGCCGGCACGCGAGCCGCCCACGGCGGTGTCAGGCTCGCGTTCGATGCGGACACCGAGTACCGCATCTATCGCAGCTTCCCGCACGATCTGGCGGCGTATGCGCCGCGCCTGCGCGTGCCTGCCGGGTTTGTCGGCGGGCGACAGTCGAAGGAAGTCCGGCGTGTCGGCCTGCGCCTGACGCGCCGGCATTTCCAGGTTGAGATGGTGCATGGCGGACACCTGTTCCCGCTGGAGCAACCGGTGCTGGCTGCCGAGGCCATCCAGCGCATGCATGCGAGCGTGGCGGGCGGGATGGCCGTGCGGCGTGGCGACAGAATTGCTGCAACATGAGGCCTGCCGTCGCAAGCGCAGAGGTCGGGACACTTGGGTCTGGCGCCAGGGCGGCCTTGCCGATTGTCCTGGGCTACCTGTCGATTGGCTTTGCCGCCGGTGTGGTGCAGCGCGCGAGTGGCCTCTCGGTGATCGAAGTCGTGCTCATGTCGCTGGTGCTGTACGCCGGGTCGGCGCAATTTGTCGTCGCCGGCCTGATCGCGGCAGCCCGGCCCGGCGAACTGCCGGTGGCGACCATCGTTGCCACGGTGTTCCTCGTGAACCTGCGTCACGTACTACTGTCGGCGGCGCTGGCACCGCACTTCACGCGCGTATCCGCCATCCGCAATGCCTTGCTCGGCCTGCAGTTGACTGACGAGACCTTTGTCGTAGCATGGACGGCGCTTGCGCGCGGCGTGCTCCCGGACGCAGGGCGCGCCGCATGGATGGCGGGCCTCAACCTGTCGGCCTATTTCAGCTGGGCGCTGGCCAATCTGGCGGGGGCGCTGGCGAGCGGCATGGTGGGGGACCTGCGGGCCATCGGATTCGACTTTGCACTGCCGGCAATGTTCGGCGCGTTGCTGGTGTTGCAGTTGTCGGCGCACCGTGATTCCGTGGCACCCGACGCGTCGCGCGCTACACCGGGGAGAAAATTGTTCGGGGTGGCATTGCTGTCGGCAGTACTGGCCGTGGTGATTGCGTTGCTGGTCCCCGGGCAATGGAACATCTTGATCGCGACAGTCGCCGCAGCCACCTTCGCCCTGTCCATGGAGCAGGCATGGAAGTCCGCCCGGAAATCCTGATTATTATTATCGGATCGGCGCTCGTCACAGCGTTGCCGCGGGTTGTGCCGATGATATTGTTATCACGGACAAGCCTCCCGGCCTGGCTGCGCACCTGGCTGGGTGCGGTGCCGGTCGCCATATTGGCTGCCTTGCTTGGCACCGAACTGCTGGTCACGAATCAAAGTCTGGTCGGGGCAGACAGGATCCCCATGCTCATCGCCATCGTGCCGGTGCTGGTGATCGCGGCAACGACGCGCAGCCTGATGGGCGCGGTGCTTGCCGGGATGTTGACGGTTTCCTTACTGCGTTGGGTGTGGCACTGACGCTGCGTCGGTCGGGCCTGGATGTGTCTTGTGCTCTTTGTGGAAATCACACCGAGCAATAGAAGGCCTTGGTCATGTGCAGGCAGCGTATCGCTAGCGGCCATGCATCGCAGCGGAATTTCAGAGGGGAAACCTGGATTTCAGTAGTGGCTAACCAGAGATCAGCGCACTGCGATAGCTGCTTACCAGCGAGGCGCTGGAAGAGGGCGCCGATACCGCCAGCGAAACGAGGTGGCAGTATCGGCGCACTGGAGGGGGCTACTTCAGGTGCTTGCTGACCAGCTTGGTCATCTCGAACATCGAGACTTGCTTCTTGCCACCGAAGATTTCCTTCAGCTTGTCGTCGGCATTGATGTTGCGACGGTTCTTGGCATCCTGCAGTTTGTGTTTCTTGATGTAGAGCCAGATCTTCTTGGTTACTTCAGTGCGCGGCTGGGCGGTCGCACCTATGACTGCACCGAGTGCCGCGCTAGGCGTCATCGGCTTCATGAAAGCTGCATTTGGTTTGCGCTTTGCTGCCTTCTTGACGACTTTCTTTGCTGCCTTTTTCTTTGTGGCCATTCGGTACTCCCTTAAAAACGTTTTGGGAACTTTGAAAAAAAGAGCACGGTAGTGTGCGTGCAGAGCATGCTTCGCGGAGGATGCTTCACGCGAGGCGCCTTGTCACCGGGGTAGCGACACCTTTTGAGGCACTTTCCCCTCTGAGAATCAAATCGGCGACGTAACTATTCAGCTTGCCCGGATGGTAGCGGGTCGGGAGGGGTCGGGAGGGTTGACTTGGCGAAGAGTCGGGCGGACAGTTTCCGTCGCATGGCCAGAGGCGAGCGAGTTGACGTCGGGGAAAACGGCGTTCGCTGCGTACCTTCGCCCACGCGGCGGCGCACCGGCCGAGTGCGACTTGACTATAATCGGCACCAAGTTCGCTCAGCGTCATCCCGGTGCCGGCAGCTTCGCGCCGCGACGATTGGCAGGGTGAACGCGCGAGCTGGCGCCTGTTCCGCCCTCCAGCGTTGGCCTGCATCCCCTCGAAAACCTTGGGAAAATCGTGACTGTGACCCTGCCAACGATGATCCGCGAAGAGCGCAAGAGCCTCACCGTATTGGGTATCTGCCAGGCCTTGCTGCTCACCAACAATGCGACCGGCGTGGCCCTCAACGGCCTGGCCGGCTATGCGCTGGCGAGCAACAAGTCGCTGGCGACACTGCCCGTGACAGGCTGGGTGATCGGTGCCGCGCTCTCGGCCTACCCGGCCTCCATGCTGATGAAGCGGCTGGGGCGGCGCGGCGGGTTCAGCGTGGGGACGCTACTGGGGCTCCTGGGTGTGGCTATCTGCTCCACGGCCCTCGTGCTCGGGAGCTTCTGGTTGCTGTGCTTCGGAACCGTCGTATTCGGCGCCTACAACGGCTTCGGACAGTTCTACCGCTTCGCGGCGGCGGACGCGGTGAGGCCGGATTTCAAGGAGAAGGCCATCTCGCTGGTCCTGGCCGGGGGACTGGTCGGAGGGCTGGTCGGGCCGCAGCTGAGTGACCTGACAGTGGA
>CAXNGL010000298.1:0-4151 GCA_964201515.1 Burkholderiales bacterium | reverse complement strand
GGACCCTTCTTGGGCAATTAGTGCGGTTGGCAATTGATGGCGATCGCACGGCGTGAAGAACTGAGCAGTACAACCGACCGAATTGAGGAGTGAAGATGAAAAAAACCATACGCATGGCCTTGGCCGGAACCGTATTCGCAATGCTCGCAGGTTGTGGCAGCCAGACCGTCAAGGATGACGGCAAGGCGGCCGTCGAAGAGCGCACGCCAGGTGCGACGACGAGTGCGCCTGCGGGCACCGGCGCCGGGCCGGCGGCGGCGTCGCAGCCGGGCGGCGTGACGTCCAAGCCGTTCCCGCCGAGCGGCACCGGGGTCACGACGCTCAGCCCGTTGAAGGATCCCAACAACATCCTGTCCAAGCGCACCATTTTCTACGAGTACGACAGCGACGTGATCAAGGAAGAGTTCCAGCCCATGCTGCGTGCGCATGCCAGGTACCTCGCCGATAACCGCGGCGCGAAATTGCTGGTGCAGGGCAATACGGATGAGCGTGGCGGCCGGGAGTACAACCTGGCGCTGGGGCAGCGGCGTGCCGAGGCGGTCAAGCGCGCGCTGGTGCTGATGAATGTGCAGGAGAGCCAGCTCGAGGCGGTGAGCCTGGGCAAGGAAAAGCCGCGTTGTGAACAGCAGAACGATGCCTGCTATGCGCAGAACCGGCGCAGCGACCTGCTGCATTCGGGCGAGTTCTAGGCAAGGGCAGGAGCTTTGTTCATGGGCCGAAGATTGCAAACAAGCGCCAGGCGCCGGCTGCACGCCTGCATTGCCGCCTCGTTGCTGTGTGCATTCGCCGCGCCGCTCGCGCACGGCGGAGTGTTCGACGACGATGAGGCGCGCGCGCGCATCGACAGCCTGAAGCGCAAGGTCGAGATCAGCCAGCGCGTTGCCGACGAGCGGCTGGGCAAGCTCGAGGCCGCCGTGCAGGACCGGCGCGCGCTGTTGGATCTTGCCGCGCTGATCGACGCATTGCGCCAGGACATGGCCAAGCTGCGCGGGCAGGTCGAGGTGCTGGCCAACCAGACCGAAACCATCGAACGGCGCCAGCGCGACCTGTATGTCGACCTCGACGCCCGCCTTCGCAAGACCGAACAGGCGCAGGCACGGTTGGATCAGGCGCAGGCCAGGTTGGATCAGGCGCAGGCGAAGCTGGAGCAATCGCAGGTGCAGGTGCAGGAAAAGCTGATCGCGCCGGAGCGCGAAGCGGCCAAGGAAAAAGAAACCTACGAAGCCGGACTGAACCAGTTCAAACAGGGCAACTATGGGGCCTCGATCGCGGCCTTCCAGGGCTTCATGTCGTCCTTCCCCGCCAGCCCGCTCGTGCCCAGCGCCCAGTACTGGATCGGCAACGCCCACTACGCGCTGCGCGACTTCAAGAGCGCGATGGCAGCGCAGCAGAAGCTGTTGCAGACCTGGCCCGACAATGCCAAGGCACCCGATGCGCTGCTCAATATTGCCAGCTCGCAGCTGGAGTCGGGCGACGTGAAGGCTGCGCGCGAGTCGTTGCAGCAGCTGGTCAAGCGTTACCCAACCAGCCCCGCGGCCGAGCAGGCCAGGCAGCGCCTGGCCAAACGCTGACGCCCGCGACATGAATGAAGCCCTGCCAGCGCAACTGGCATCCACCGTGGCATGGGGTGGTTTCGCGCTGGCTTTTGTATTCGGGGCGGTAGCCAATCGCACCAATTTCTGCACCATGGGCGCGGTCTCCGACATTGTCGTGATGGAGGACTGGAACCGCATGCGCATGTGGCTGATGGCGCTCGGCATTGCCATTCTCGGCACCTCCGGGCTGCAGCTGGTGGGCGCGATCGATGTCTCGAAGAGCATCTACACGGCGCCCACCCTGACCTGGCTGTCGCACATCGTCGGCGGCCTGTTGTTCGGTGTCGGCATGACGCTGGCCTCCGGTTGCGGCAGCAAGACCTTGCTGCGCATCGGCACCGGAAACCTGAAGTCGCTGGTGGTGGCCATCGTCATGGCCATTACGGCCTACATGAGCCTGCGCGGCCTGTTCGCCGTGTTTCGCGTCGCGGCCATCGACCCCGTGTCGATCAAGCTGGCGGTGGCGCAGGACCTGCCGAGCCTGCTTGCAGGCGGCACCGGCGTCGCCCGCGGCACGCTGCTCGTGGTGTCGGCGCTGGTGCTGGGCGGCGGGCTGTTGTTGTTCGCGTTGCGCTCGCGCGAATTCCGCACCTTCGACAACCTGCTCGGTGCGCTGGTGACCGGTGGCGTGATCGTCGCCACCTGGTACTTGTCCGGGGCCGTGGGGCATGTCATGGAAGACCCGCAGTCGCTGGAGGAGAAGTTCTACGCCACCAACAGCGGGCGCATGGAGTCGCTGTCTTTCGTGTCGCCGCTGGCGTACTCGCTCGAATTGCTCATGCTATGGACGGACAAGACCCGGGTCGTGACGCTGGGCATCGCCACCAGCATCGGCATGTGCGCGGGATCCTTCGTCTACGCCGTGGCCACGCGCGGCTTCAGGCTGGAGAGCTTTCGCGATGCGCGCGACCTGATCAATCACCTGCTCGGCGGCGTGCTGATGGGATTCGGCGGCGTGCTCGCGCTCGGCTGCACCATCGGGCAAGGTCTCGCCGGCATGTCGACGCTGGCTCTCGGCTCGTTCCTGACGCTCGTCTCCATTATTGCGGGGCAGGTGCTGACGATGAAGTGGCAGTATCGCAACGCCTGACTGCACCTGACGGAAACGTTGCTCCATATATCGGCCTAACTACCTCGACGTCACATTCGGGTCGTCGCACGTCAGTCGAGCTTGACCCCGTTTTCTTTCACCAGCTTGGTCCATTTCTCCACTTCCGAGACAAAGAAAGACCGGAACTCGGCCGGGCTCAGCAGCGCGACGTCCATGCCTTGCCTGTTCAACTGTTCGGAAAATTCCCTGCTCTGCGCTACCCGCCTCACATCCGCATGAATCTTGTCGATGATTGAGTCTGGCGTATTGGCCGGCGCCAGGAGCCCGTTCCAGGCCGACACGTCGTAACCCTCAAGCCCGGATTCCGCAACAGTAGGCACGTTCGGCAGGCTGGCGGAGCGTTTCGCGCTCGTCACAGCCAGGGCTTTCAATTTTCCCGAGGCGATCAGTGGTATGCCGGTTGCCACGGCGAGAGAAGCGAGCGGAATTTGGTTTCCCATCAGGTCGGAGGTCATCTGGGAGGCGGCTTTATATGGGGTGTGAATCAGGCCAATCGAAGCCTGCACCATGAGCAATTCGAACGCGAGATGCAGGATGCTGCCGCTTCCCGCTGATCCGTAGAAAACCTGATTCGATTGGCCCCGGGACTTCGCCAGCGCGATCAGTTCCTGAATCGTATTGGGCGGAAATGACGGGTGGGCAAGAATGACCAGCGGTGCTACCGCCACGCGCACGATGGGTTTGAAATCCCTGATGATGTCAAATGGAATATCGCGATACAGGCTGGGATTGATGGCGTGGTTGACATACGCCATCACCAGCGTGTGTCCGTCGGGCGGTGATTTTGCGACTGCGGCTGCACCGATGCCGCCGCTTGCGCCTGGCTGATTCTCGATCATCACTGCCTGGCCCCAGAGTTCGTTTAATCGCTGGCCAAGGAGCCGGGCAACGATATCAGCGGCGGTGGCGGGGGTCGTGGTGACGTTAATCCTGACCGGCTTGGAAGGAAAGGATTGGCCTAACGCGCCCAACTGGCATCCCAGGAAAAGGACAACCGCGAGACCGACCTGCGACCGGATCATTGTCATTCGCTCAGGGCATCCATGTAGATTGTCCCACCATTTTTTGGAGTCTACCTTATGTCCAAGTCCGCGGTGCACATCAACAGTTCTGTGTTCATGCGCGCCGCGTCCCTTGGCATTTGCATGAAACGTGCGGCGGACACAGAGCGCGAGTTTCCAGAGGTGGGCCGGTGTGCAGATGCACAGGGACACTGGCGATGGTTTCGATCGGTGTCGGTGCAACCGCATCCATTAAACGGCGGTGTCGTCACTGCTGATGCAGCGTCGCATGAAATTTGCTGCCTATTTTCGCGAAATCGCTCAATTAGGCTGCAGTTTCATTGACGCTACGGCGACGCGCATAATAAAATCCGCCCTCTCCGCAAGGGGATGTGGGTCGTTAGCTCAGTTGGTAGAGCAGCGGACTTTTAATCCGTTGGTCGC
>CAXNGL010000297.1:0-4182 GCA_964201515.1 Burkholderiales bacterium | reverse complement strand
CTGAACGGACTGCCCTGCGACTGGTTGATCACGGGGCTCGACGGGCAGCCGATGAAGGAGCCGCCGCACCCGGTCCTCGAGATCGACCCGGCGGAGCTGCGCCGCCGCAATTTCATCCGCGCGTTTCCCTACCAGACGCAGGTCGCCCTGCCGTACGACACCGGCGACTGCGAAGCCACACTCGCCGAAGCGATCAAGGTTGCCGATGTGGCGGGCTTTCCTGCTCGCCGCACGGCGGCGGCTGCGCGCGGCAAGCTGCGCGGCCTGGCGCATGGCATCGGGCAGGCGTTGGTGGAGGGCTGCAACTACGATGCGCAAACCGGGCAACTGGTAACCGGCTCGATGATGGACTACTGCACGCCGTGCGCCGATGACATGCCCTCGTTCGAGGTCGGCACCAAGGAAACCCCCTGCACCCACAATCCGCTCGGCGTAAAAGGCAGCGGCGAGGCCGGTGCCATCGGATCGCCTGCCGCGCTGATCAACACCATCACCGATGCGCTGGGCTTCAGGGACCTAGCAATGCCGGCCACGCCGCAACGCGTCTGGCGCGCCGCCCGCCAATCCATGCAACCCCGCCAGGCCGCCTGATCGCGACGCTGGCAACCACAAACACGAACAAAGGAGCAGACCATGTACGCATTCAATTACCAGAAGTCCAAGAGCATTGCCGACGCGACAGCAGTGTTGGGCAAGGACGCCGATGCCAAGGTGCTGGCGGGCGGGCAAAGCCTGATCGCGGCCATGAAGCTGCGGCTGGCGCAGCCCTCCGCGCTCATCGACCTGGGCACCATCGGCGATCTTCGGGGGATCAAGGTCGAGGCCGGCTCGGTGAGCATCGGTGCCATGACCACGCACGCCAGCGTGGCCGCATCGGCCGAGGTGAAGAAGGCCATTCCAGCATTGGCGGCGCTGGCCGGAGGGATCGGCGACCGGCAGGTGCGCAACTTCGGCACCATCGGCGGCTCCGTCGCCAACAATGATCCGGCGGCCTGCTATCCGGCCGGCTGCCTCGGGCTGGGCGCCACCATCGTCACCAACAAGCGCAAGATTTCCGCTGACACCTTCTTCAAAGGCATGTTCGAGACGGCGCTGGAAGCCGGAGAAATCATCACTGCGGTGAGTTTCCAGGTCCCGAAACGCGCGGCCTACGTGAAGTTCAAGAACCCGGCGTCGCGGTTTGCCATTGTCGGGGTGTTCGTGGCCGACTTCGGCACCAGCGTTCGCGTTGCGGTCACCGGCGCCGGGCCCGGCGTGTTCCGAGTCGTGGAGATGGAAAAGGCGCTGGCGGCCAAATTCGCGCCCGAGTCCATGGCCGACATCAAGGTGCCGTCGGAAGGCCTCAGCTCCGACATCCACGCCCAGGCCGACTACCGCGCGCATCTGATCACCGTGATGGCCAAGCGGGCCGTGGAGGCGGCGCTCAAGTAACTCCTGACCGTGCCGCACTTTCTCGCACCGACCCCGACACCCAACCTGAATCGAGAACACCAGAGATGACCAAATTTGCCATCGGACAACCCGTCCACCGACTCGAGGACCCGACCCTGCTGCAAGGCCAGGGCTGCTACACCGACGACCTGCGCCCCGTGGGGGCAGCCCACGCCTTCGTGCTGCGCTCACCGCACGCGAACGCTGTCATACGCAGCATCGACACCACAGCCGCCAGGAAGGCACCCGGCGTGGTCGCCGTGCTCACCGGACAGGATGCCAAGGCCGACGACCTGGGATACCTGCCCTGCATCGTGCCGGTGAAGAACCATGACGGCACGCCGCGCGGGGAAACGCCGCGCCCCGTGCTGGCGTTGGATCGCGTGCGCCATGTCGGCGACCCCGTTGCAATGGTGGTTGCCGAGACCTACCACGCGGCGCGTGATGCAGCCGAACTGATCGAAGTGGAATACGAACCGCTGCCCGCCGTGGCGGATGTCTTCGCCGCCGCCCAATCGGGCGCACCGCAGGTCTGGCCGGATATCAAGAACAACATCGTCGCCGACCTGCACCAGGGCGACAAGGACAAGACCGACGCCGCATTCGCGCGCGCCGCGCACGTGGTGAAGATCGAGCTGGTGCAGAACCGGCTGGTCGCCAATCCCATGGAGCCACGCGCGGCATTCGCCGAATATGACGCCGCCACCGACCGATCGACGCTGAACACACCGTCACAGAGCGTGTCGATGCTGCGCGCCTCGATCGGCGATGTGGTGCTGAAGATCGGCAACAAGCTGCGCGTGCGCTCCGGCAATGTCGGCGGAGCGTTCGGCATGAAGGTCATGCTGCACCCGGAACAGCCGATGGTGGTTTGGGCATCGCGACGGCTCAAGCGCGCGGTGCGCTGGACCGGCGATCGCAGCGAAGGCTTCCTCACCGACGTGCAGGGCCGCGACCACAAGGTCTTCGCGGAGCTGGCGCTGGACAAGGATGGCCGGTTCCTGGCCATCCGTGCCACCGTATACGCCAGCATGGGCGCCTACCTGTCCACGTTCGCGCCGTTCGTTCCGCAATCCGTTTTCGCCATGATCCCCGGGGTGTACACCTTCGAGGCGGCCCACCTTCACCTGATCGAAATGACGACCAATACCGTGCCCGTGGATGCCTACCGCGGCGCCGGCCGGCCGGAAGGCATTTTCATCGTCGAGAGGCTGATCGACATTGCGGCGCGGGAGCTGAAAATCGCGCCCGATGAGTTGCGGCGGCGTAACTTCATCAAGCCATCGGACCTGCCCTACATGACCGCCGCCGGCAATCCCTACGACAGCGGAGACTTCGCGGGCCTCCAGGCGCGCTGCCTGAAGGAGGCCGATTGGGCCGGGTATCCGGCGCGGCGCGATGCGTCGCAGCAGCGCGGCATGCTGCGCGGCATCGGGCTCACCATGTATGTCGAGCGCTGCGGCGGCGGCATGCCAGAATCGGTTGCCATCAAGGTTGCGAATGGCGGAGTCAAGGTGCTCCCCGGCACGGTCGACAACGGCCAGGGGCATATGACCGTCCTGAAGCAGATGGTGTCGGAGCATCTGGGCATCGACATCGAGAAGATCGAGGTCTCGATCGGTGACAGTGACGCCAATCCGGGCGGGCTGACGGGCGGTTCACGGTTTGCGGCGGTCACCGGCGTCGCGGCGGGCGTTGCCTCAAAGGACGTGGTGGACAAGGGCATGGACAATGCCGCGAAGCTGCTCGAGGCGGCAGTGACCGACATCGAGTATGGCGATGGCGATTACAAGGTCAAGGGAACAGACCGCAAGGTGTCGTTGTTCGACGTCGCCGCGGCCGCGGGCGGACTCGAGTCCATGGGCACGCGCACCCCGGATGCCCAGACCTTCCCCAACGGCTGCCACATTGCCGAAGTGGAAATCGACCCGCAGACCGGCGTGACGAAGATCGAGCGCTACACCATCGTGGACGATTTTGGCCGCGCGCTCAACCCCATGCTGCTGCTGGGCCAGGTGCACGGCGGCACGGTGCAGGGCATCGGCCAGGCGCTGCTGGAGCATGCCATCTACGACAATGAATCGGCGCAACTGCTCACCGGCTCGTTCATGGACTACGCCATGCCGCGCGCCGATGACGTGCCCTCCTTCAACACGTCGTTCCATCACTCGCCCTGCACCACCAACCCGCTGGGCGTGAAGGGTGCGGGGGAAGCCGGTTCGGTGGGCGCACCGCCGGCCATCATCAACGCCATCGTCGATGTGTTGTACGCGAAGAAGGGCATCAAGCACATCGACATGCCCGCCACGCGTGAAAAGGTCTGGCGCGCACTCAACAGTTAGCACCTCCCGGTCAGCCTTCCCGGGGCGCGTGCCATGATGACGCACCCCGCGCAGGCCGACCCACTTCCCTCAACGTCCATCACCTGCGGCGAAATGCCGCACCGGACACTGCTGGCATAATGATCCCACCATGACAAAACAAAACTTCGTACCGCCCTCGTCGATCGACGAAACCCTCAAGCTGCTGGTCAGCGCCGATTATGTCGGCGAACGCAGCCTCGCCACCGCCGTGTTCCTGGCCCTGCGCATGGGACGACCGCTGTTCCTCGAAGGCGAGGCCGGCGTGGGCAAGACCGAAATCGCCAAGGTGCTGGCCAAGACGCTCGGACGCAAGCTGGTGCGGCTGCAGTGCTACGAAGGCCTCGATATCGCCTCGGCGGTGTACGAATGGAACTACGCGCGCCAGATG
>CAXNGL010000296.1:0-4191 GCA_964201515.1 Burkholderiales bacterium | reverse complement strand
AGCTGTACGGCGTCGGTGCCGGCAATGACGTATGACATGGCGCCCAGCATGAAGTGGATGCGCCATGCGAGTTCCTTTTCCGGCATCTGGGGCAAGGCGCGGCGCAGCGCGGTCCCGAAGCGATCGACCACCTTGATATAGGCCGACTCCAGCAGATCCCGGATGGTCGGGCTCGACTCGGCGTGGGCCCGCCCGAGCAGTTGGATGAAGCGGTGGCCGCCCGATCCCGGCCCGCGGTCCATGCTCATGCGCAGGACCGGGCCGAAGAAGGCTTCGATGATGCCTGCCGGTGGCAGGGGGTGGCCGCGCGCTGCATTCTCCAGCGCATCGAGTTCGCCCAGGCGCTCGGCGTTGAGCGGCGCGAGGCGCTGCTCGAATACTGATCGGATCAGTGCGGCCTTCGAGCCGAAGTGGTAATGCACGGCGGCGAGATTGACCCGTGCGGCCGTCGTGAGCGCGCGCAGGCTGGCGCGCTCGAAGCCGTGCTCGGCGAATAGCACTTCGGCGCTGTTGAGGATGCGCTCGCGCGTGTTCAGGCTGTCGCCGGGTGGTAGTTGTTTTTTCGGGTGCATGGATGATATTCGGCCCAAAGCGCGGAATCTGAAGCAATTCAAACGGGCGTTTGAATCATACGTTTTGGCGCCGGGATGTCAAGCGCGGCCGATCGCAGCCGATCGCAGCCGATCGTGGGAGTGTCGCCGGGGTTCTGGAGAACTCGGGCTGTGGCGGATTTGGCGGATAATGGGGCCCCGAGACTCCGGGCGACAGGCGCAGGCCCCGCCGGAACCAAGGGCAGGGCGTTGTGAAGTCCTACCGCTTTCGCTCCGCGGCCACACCATCCAATCCTGCGCCACCCGGGAACGCCGGGGCGCCATCACCCAGACAAGCAGCCATGGCCCACGATCACGCACACGCCGCCCGCCTTCCTGCCGAAGCCACCAGCCGGGCCAATCGGCGCCGCGAATGGGGACGCGTCATCGGACTGCTGCCCTACCTCTGGGAATACAAGGGACGCGTCGCGCTGGCGTTGGTGTTCCTGGTCACCGCCAAGCTGGCCAACGTCGGCGTGCCCCTGATCATGAAGGACGTGGTGGACTCGCTGGATGCTTCCACCGCGGTGCTGGTGCTGCCGCTGGCGCTGCTGGCCGCCTATGGCCTGCTGCGGTTTTCCACGACGCTGTTCGCCGAGCTGCGCGACATCGTGTTCGTGCGCGTGACGCAGCGCTCCATCCGCCGCGTGGCGCTGTCGGTGTTCCGCCACATGCACAGCCTCTCCTTGCGCTTTCACCTGGAGCGGCACACCGGCGGTGTCTCGCGCGACATCGAGCGCGGCACGCGCGGCATCTCCACGCTGCTCTCCTACATGCTGTTCTCCATCATCCCGGTGATCCTGGAATTCACGCTGGTGGCGGGGATCCTGTTGAAGCGCTTCGACTGGCGTTTTCCCGCCGTCACGTTTGCAGCGGTGGCCGTGTACATCGTCTTCACCATCTGCGTCACCGAATGGCGCACCGACCATCGCCGCAAGGCCAATGAGCTGGATTCGCGCGCCAATACCCGTGCCATCGACAGCCTGCTCAACTACGAGACGGTGAAGTATTTCAACAACGAGGAATTCGAGGCCAGGCGCTACGACGAGAGCCTGCAGCGCTATGAAGTGGCGGCGGTGCGCTCCGAGGCGTCGCTCGGGCTGCTCAACATCGGCCAGAGCATGATCATCGCCGCGGCAGTCAGCATGCTGATGATTCTTGCCGCCGAGGGCGTGGTGTCGAAGGCACTGACGCTGGGGGACCTGGTGCTGGTCAATGCGCTGTTGATCCAGCTCTATATCCCGCTCAATTTCCTCGGCATGGTGTACCGGGAGATCAAGCAGTCGCTCGGCGACATGGACCGGATGTTCCGCCTGCTCGAGCAGAACCGCGAGATCGAGGATCGTCCCGGGGCGCGGCCGCTGCTGGCCGGGCCGCAGGCCATCCGCTTCGAGCATGTGGACTTTCACTACGACGCCAACCGTCAGATCCTGTTCGATGTCAGTTTCGACATCCCGGCGGGCAGCAAGATTGCGGTGGTCGGTCATTCCGGGGCCGGCAAGTCGACGTTCGCGCGCCTGCTGTACCGCTTCTACGATGTGTCCGGGGGCAGAATTTGTGTCAACAGCGGGATCAACGAGACGGATATCCGCGATCTCAAGCAATCCGGCCTGCGCGCCGCCATCGGCATCGTGCCGCAGGACACCGTGCTCTTCAACGACACCATCTATTACAACATCCACTACGGCCGCCCGGAAGCCACGCGCGAAGAGGTGATCGAGGCGGCGCGCTCGGCGCACATCCACGACTTCATCGATTCGCTGCCCGACAAGTACGAGGCGCGGGTTGGCGAACGCGGCCTGAAGTTGTCGGGGGGCGAAAAGCAACGCGTGGCCATTGCGCGCGCCATCCTGAAGAACCCGTCGATCCTGATCTTCGACGAAGCAACCTCGGCGCTGGACTCCGAGACCGAACAGGCGATCCAGGCCGAACTCGAGCGCATTGCCAAAGGGCGCACGACGCTGGTGATCGCGCACCGCTTGTCGACAGTCATGGATGCGGACCAGATACTGGTGCTCGACGGCGGGCGCATCGTCGAGCGTGGCACGCATCGCGCGCTGTTGTCGGCCGCCGGCGCGTATGCGCAGATGTGGGCGCTGCAGCAACAGGAAGAGGAGGGCTCGGCTTCGACGACGGGATCAACCGGGGGATCGATGGCAGGGACGACAGCGACGATGACGGTGGCGCCAACCGCTATCGGACCGTCATCGGCGGTGCCTGCTTAGGCCTTCGCATGTTTCAAGGAGCTGTCAGTCTCTTCGATTCTGCATGAGAATAGGTATCTATCCCTCTAATTTCCTTGTAATTTTTTCGAGTTCTCGCTAGACTTCGCGGCATTGACCATTCTGTCGGGGGCATCTTGGCTTTTCTGTCGTCCCGTACATCGCTGAAACAGGCGGTCCTCACCGGCGCCTTGCTGGGCTTGCTGTTCATGCATGCTGCAAGTGCCGTGGATCCGTCACCGTCGCGGCTTGCCCTGAAGTCATCAGCCGCCTTGGTGCTGGACGAGGAAACCGGGCAGGTCCTGTACGGCAAGAACACGGAATCCGTCCTGCCGATTGCGTCCATTACCAAGCTGATGACGGCCATGGTGGTGCTCGATGCCAACCTCGACCCCAGTGAGCAGCTCGAGGTGACGATTGATGACCTCGACATGCTCAAGGGTACGCATTCGCGCCTGCGGGTCGGGACGTTCCTGACGCGCGAGGAGATGCTGCGGCTGGCCTTGATGGCCTCGGAAAATCGCGCCGCGTCGGCGCTGGGCCGCAACTATCCGGGCGGACTGGATGCTTTTGTTGCCGCGATGAACCTGAAGGCGCGCCTGCTCGGCTTGCAGGGAACACGCTATGCAGACCCGACCGGTCTGTCGTCCACCAACGTATCGACGGCGGAAGACCTCGGCAAGCTGGTGCGCGCCGCGCACCGGTATGACCGCATCCGCGAGTTCTCGACGGCCTCCGGCTATCAGGTGAGCATTGGCGGTCGACCAGCCGCCTTTCACAACACCAATCGCCTGGTGGCCAGCAGTGGCTGGGACATCGGCCTGTCCAAGACCGGTTTCATCAACGAGGCCGGGCGTTGCCTGGTGATGCAGGCGCGACTGGCCGGACGCGGCGTGGTCATTGTTTTGCTCGATTCCTGGGGCAAGTACACGCGCATTGCCGATGCCGCGCGCATTCGCAAGTGGCTGGAAGTGGCTGACGGGACGCAAGCAATGCGGCAACACGCGCCAGTCGCGCGCTCGGCAACAAAAACCCGGAAAGCGTCGGCGCGCGCCCGCGCCCACGCCCAGGCTGGCACGCCCGTCGCCGCATCGGCCCGGCGGGCCAACGCAAGCTGATCCCCCTGCGGGATGCCGGCCGGACAGTCTTCCAAGGCTGATCGAGGGCGTTGGCGAATCGAGCTGGGGAGCCGGCCATGATGGCGCAGCGACAACTCAGGCAGGTTGAGCATCCGGTTGACGGGTCCGATGCCAGGCCCGTCGCGCCATTGCGGTGCTATTCCTTCCTTCCCGATCACTACGGTTTTCTGGACGACGTCCGCGCCGGCCTGTCCATGCGCTACATGGTAGTGCCGCCGCGCTGGTCTTTCGATGCCGAGG